>JAUNGD010000142.1 GCA_030524705.1 Lachnospiraceae bacterium
TAGAAATGGAAATTGGACACGTTTAGTTTGTACTTTTTCTTGACATAGGACCAGGAACGGGAAAACCCTGTGATAGAGGCTATGTTTGCATGGGCTGAAACCCGTCATGCTGCACCGAAATCCGCGCTCGGAAAAGCGCTGGAATATCTGAAAAACCAGAAGCCCTATCTTATGAATTATCTAAAAGATGAGCGTCTCGAACTAAGTAACAACCGTGCCGAGCGAAGCATTAAACCATTTGTTATTGACAGGAAAAATTTCTTGTTTGTGAATACACCCAATGGCGCTCAGGGCAGTGCAATTATTTTCAGCCTGATTGAAACTGCAAAGGAACATCATCTCGATCCGTATCGATATCTGACATATGTTTTGAAGACAGCACCGAATTTAGACCAATCTGATTCAAAATGGATCATCCCTCTTCTGCCGGAAAATGCCCCGGATAATTGCCGTATTCCGGTTAAGACATAATATAACTTATGGACAGCCTGCCGAAGTAGGCTGTTTTTTTTGGTGCCTGGGATTGACGCTTACTTCCTTCCGCCAGAAGAGGTTTAAGATAGGTATCGTTAAAATGATTGCGCCCAGTAAGCCCCAAATGCATCTGAATTTCTTTCCGGGAGCGTGGTATAGAGCAGAAATCCAGAAGCTGCTGTTTTTTAACTGCAAATTCATCAACTTGCCCTGTGACTTGCACTTTATCTTGCCCTGTGACTTGCACGGAGGTTGCGGTATCTTGTGGGATTTTCTGTTTTTTCACCCACTTCTGATTCTTCAGCGTTGCATACAGCATGAATTCCACAATGCGATATTCCGGCTCCGGCAATACGGCGTCCTCCATTTCCCGAAACATTCGGTCGACACCTTCTCCGAATTCCTTCACATACTCATATTCATGTAAGAATTCAAAAATCTTAGGGTTCCGTGAAAAATGAATCTCACGGATATTATTCGTCCGTACAAGTCCGGGCAGCACACCTGGACTTTCCACAGTGAAATGATCGTCAAACATCTTTATCTGGATGTCAGTTCCAGAGATGGAGTAGTCGCGGTGTCCGACGGCGTTCACGATCAATTCGGTCCAGCAAAACTCAGGGAGTTCCGGGATGGTAACAAAGCGCCCGTCTTTACCAAGGAAAGTATACTCCTTGATTTGCCCCTTGACGAATTCTGTAGATTTCCGTACCATGTCTAAGATTTTTAGTTTAAAATCACATCCTTTACCACATTCATTTCTGTACCGACTTTTGCTTCTGTGCCTTCATAGCGGATGAAACGAACTCTGGCTCGTTGAAAGAAACGCTGTGGATTCGTGCCAAAAAGCAGGATGGCGGCTCCGCTGATTTCCTCCTGACCGTTTCTTGTTACAATGAAATCCTTGTTGCTTCGCAGATATTCCAGAGGTCCTTTTTGATAGCCGATTTTCTCAGTATAGGTTTTTACAAAATCCAGATCGATATCATCTAAAGTGGCGTCCCTGACAGGAATATCCTCAAAGTAGCGGCCGCCCTTGGCATACATGAGCCGGGTACGCTGCTCAAAATTCATTTTCTTGGATTTATCGCCCACACGGTAATAAACCTCATCCACCTGGTTTGCGTGGAGCTGGGCGCTCTGGAAAATGTGCATGAGTAGGATATGGTTTGGATTACCATTGATGTCGGTGCAGTCCAGAATATTGGTTTCCACGGTAACGGAGGGAACGCAGTAATCGAACAGCACACGGAGCAGTTCGTTTATGTGCGCCTCCCGCTCATCTATACCGGTAACTGCGCCGTTATTTTCAATTCCAATTGCAATGTAGCCGCCATCAGCATTGGCGAACGCTATGATATGAATCGCCAGAGCCTTCGCTTC
>JAUNGD010000011.1 GCA_030524705.1 Lachnospiraceae bacterium
TGATCCTGGATCTGCTTCCCTACAAAAGACCGCAGGCTCCGAGAAAAAAGCTGGGATTCATCCGGTACATCGTATTTGCCGGTTCGCTTATTTTTGTCAGCGCCTTGTTTCTGCTTCACGTCAAAAATCTGGAGCGCATCATGTTCTGGAGCTTTCTGATCGGAAACGCCGTATATTATGCGGTGGGAATTACGCTGGCCTTTGCATTTAAGGACAACAGGGCTTTCTGCAAATACATCTGTCCGATCACGGTGTTTTTAAAACCGATGAGCTATTATTCCATGATGAGAGTGACCGTGGACAAGGATAAATGTATCGACTGTAATAAATGTAAAAAGGTCTGTCCGATGAACGTCGATATGAGGGATAACTCAAGAAAGCGGGAGAATGGAACGGAATGTATTCTTTGTATGGAATGCATTGACAGCTGCCCGAAAAAGGCTTTGAAGATGTAGAGATGATATGTAAATGGAGAAGGAAAGGCAGAGTTGACATGCGGATGGAAAAGGGAGGTAAAGCGGCAATTGTATGCTGCTCCAATGGTCTCGAAAAGGAAAAGAAAAGTAAAATAGAGAGGCTGGAGGGTGCGCTGCGGCGGATCGGGCTGGTGCCCGTGTTCAGCGATCATATTTACGCAGAGGATTCTGTTTTCAGCGGTTCGGGAGAGGAACGGGCGAAGGATCTGATGAAATTTTATCTGGATGACGAGATTGAGGCGATTTTTGATGTTTCCGGCGGAGATATTGCCAATGAGATCCTGCCGTATCTCGACTTCGACGTGATCGCCCGGAAGAAAAAATATTTTTGGGGCTACAGCGATCTGACCACGGTCATCAATGCGATCTACGCAAGGACGGGACGGGAGTCAGTGCTTTATCAGGTCAGAAATCTGGTAAAGGAGGACGCGGCGAGACAGACAGAAAATTTTTCTGGTACCGTACTGCGGGAGACAGAGCAGTTGTTTTCCTTCGGCTATGAATTTGTGCAAAAGGAACGTATGCAGGGCATTGTGGTGGGAGGCAATATCCGGTGCCTGCTCAAGCTGGCAGGGACACCCTACTGGCCGAATATGCATGGAAAGCTTTTGCTGCTGGAAAGCTGGCACGGGCTGATCCCCCAGATGGTAACGTATCTGAGCCAGCTGCAGCAGCTGGGCGTTTTTGAGCAGGCAAACGGCATTCTTCTGGGAACCTTTACACAAATGGAGGAGGAAGGCTGCTGTCCCTCCATCACAGAGCTGGTAAAAAAATACGCCGGAAATGAAATTCCGATAGCAAAGACGAAAGAAATCGGGCATGGAGCAGATTCGAAGGGAATTGTGATCGGAAGAGAACTCCGCCTGGGGCGTGAAGGGAGGCAGCCATGGTGATAGAGGCAAAGGAAATCCAACTGAAGGACGGCAGGCGGGTGACGGTAAGAAGTCCGAAGGCCTCTGATGCGAGGGCGCTGCTTGCGCATATGAAGAGAACCTCGAAGGAAACGTATTTTATGTCTCAATATCCCGAGGAGATTCTGCTGACGGAGCAGGAGGAAGAGGAGTATTTGGAAAAGATCGGCAGGGATGCGGACGATTTCATGATATCGGCCTTCTGGGACGGAGAACTGGTCGGGAACATCAGTGTTCACCGGATTCGGAACCTTTCGAAATACCGTCATAGAGGAGGACTTGGCGTTTCGATCCAGGAAAGGGCCTGCGATATGGGACTTGGTACGGCACTTCTGGAAGAAGCGCTGGCTTTTGCGGAACGCACAAGTTTTGAACAGATAGAGCTTGGCGTGTTTTCGGATAATCCGAGAGCGCTGCATTTGTATGAGAAGGCGGGCTTTGAGCAGATCGGCAGGATACCTAGGGCGTTCAAATTAAAGGATGGAACGTACCGCGATGAGATACAGATGGTATATCGGATCCACAGAGGGCAGGAGTGAGGGCCTCAGAGACCAGAAGCGGTGAAGAGGCCAGATAAGGCGGCGGATAAAGCGAAAGCGGCGAAGAAATCGGACAAGGCGGAAGAGGTAAAGAAGATGGATAAGAATGAGAAATGGCTTCAGTGGGCGGTGGAGCTGCAAAGCATCGCTCAGGCAGGGCTGTTTTATGGAAAAGATAAGTTCGATATAGAACGGTATGAGCGTATCCGGGATATTGCGGCGGAGATGATCAGCTGCAAGTCCGATATTCCGAAGGAAAAGGTAAAGGATCTGTTTTGCTGTGAGACCGGATACCAAACTCCCAAGATCGACAGCCGCGCCGCGATATTTCAGGACGATAAGATTCTGCTTGTGCAGGAAAATAACGGTACGTGGTCCCTGCCGGGAGGCTGGGTCGATGTGGAGCTTTCGGTAAAGGAGAATACAATCAAGGAAGTAAAGGAAGAGGCGGGGCTGGATGTGACGGCGGATATGGTCATTGCCGTGCAGGACAGAGAAAAACATAATCTTCCGGTTTATGCCTGGAAGGTCTGCAAGATTTTTGTTCTGTGCTCTGTCCTTGGCGGCAGCTTTAAGAAAAACATTGAGACCGTCAGGACTCAGTATTTTGGAATCGACGAGCTTCCCAGTCTGGCGGAGGAAAAAAATAATGCGGAACAGATAAAAATGTGCTTTGACGCATATTATGCAAAGGACTGGAAAACGCTGTTTGACTGATCTGCGTGTTCAACTTCAGTTTTTCCGATAAAGTAAAATCCGTTGGATGTATGGCCGTTCATCGTGGTGAAGGTCAGCGGTTCATAGCGGAGGGTTTCAAAATCCCTCAGAAGCTCGAAGATCCAGTCCTCGCTGTGATGCCGGCAGACTGCGCCCTCCGGCAGCTCGAAAGCGCCGTAAACGCCATACTTATCCTGAAATTTCTGATAGCGGCTCAGATTGCGTTCGTCGTTGTTCAACAGAAAATCGTTAACGTAGAGGATGCCGCCGGGCTTCAGGACCCGCCGGATTTCCTGAATCAGTTCTTTTTGCTTTTCATTTTCACAGATGCAGGTCAGGACGGCAAACAGGATCACGGCGTCAACACTGTGATCTTGCAGGGCGATGGTATCGTCGGCCTTTACCCGCAGATCCAGCTCGGGATAAAGACTCTTTCCCCGGGCGATCATCCCTTCAGAGAAATCAATTCCAATCAGATTCCGGTATCCCATTTCGTACAGTTCCCGCAGTGTCCGGCCATAGCCGCAGCCGACGTCCAGAATGGACGACGATGGATCAATATATTTTGAAAATTCTTCTGCCTGAAAGGGCGTTGTAAACTGTTTGTTTTCGGAAACACTGTTCCAATACTGTTTTTGTTCCATATTCGTTGAGACCTCCTTTTCTTGCATTATAGAACGCTCTATGATAATGTGATATGAGAAATCTCATATAAAATATTTTGGATAAGAGATTTCAGACAAGAAACCTCATATAATACGGAAAGGTCTGCGGATGCGGCAGATGGAGAACGTCGTTTTTATACGAACTTTGCGGATGAAAACAGAGATACGGAGGCGGAGGACGAACACCAGAATACGGAAGCGGAGGATGGACACCAGAATATGGAAGCGGTCAGGGACAAGGCAAAGCGGGATAAATATATCGAAAAAATGAGATGGACAGAGTATTTCAGTTTTGATATTCGTCCGTTTTTATCAGTGGTAAAATTTGACAGCGGAGAGCGGCTTTTGCGGGAAGGGGAGAAGCCGGAGGCGCTGTACTATCTGCTGGAGGGAAGGGCGAAGCTGTTTCTTTCCCATGAAAACGGCAGGGTTTCTCTGATTAATTTTCTGGAGGCCCCCTGCTTTATCGGGGAAATGGAGCTGATCGGGGCAATGGAGGCGGCCAGAGGCGTCACGGCTATTCTTCCCTGTATCTGCTGCGTCATACAGGTGCGGGACTGCCGGGATAAGCTGCTGTCCGATACCAGATTTCTGCAGCGGCTGTGCCTTTTTTTGGGGCAGAAGGCCATCAGCAATACGGACAATTATTCCAGAAATCAGTCGTATCCCCTGCAGGCACGGCTGGCGGATTTTATTTTGATGACTGCACAGAACGGCATTTACCGGGAACGCCACACGGAGGTATCGGAATTTTTGGGAGTGACATACCGACATTTGCTGTATGTGCTGGCGGATTTTGTGAAGCAGGGGCTGCTGCAGAAAACGAAGCAAGGGTATCGTATTGCGGACAAGGGCAGGCTGCAGGAGCTTGCGGCGGGATTTTGCAGAAGCAGCCGTGTACTGTGTCAGAAGCAGCCGCATGCTGTGTCAGAAACAGTCTTGCTATCCGAAAAAAACTCAGGTATAATCAACGGCAGAGACAGATTAACGCTTTAAAGGAGTAAACAATATGGGAAAGGCAGAAAATTTAAGAGCCCGCCTGGGCCTGGGAGATGGGAGTAGTCCGTCAGGGGCTCTGTTTGATTATAATCTTGTACTGATAGGATTCATGGGTACCGGAAAGACGACGATTTCCAGTACTCTGAAGCGTGTATTTGCGATGGATGTCATAGAAATGGATCAGATTATTTCGGAGAGAGAAGGAATGTCTATTTCTGAAATTTTTGAGAAGTACGGGGAACCGTATTTTCGTGATGCCGAGACCAATCTGCTGATTGAACTGCAGGAGCGGAAAAATGCGGTTATTTCCTGCGGCGGCGGAACGCCGCTGCGTGATGTGAATGTGGCAGAGATGAAAAAGAATGGGAAAGTCATTTTGCTGACAGCTGAACCGGAGACCGTTTTTGAACGTGTAAAAAGCAGTCATGATCGTCCGCTTATTGAGAACAACAAGAATGTTTCATTTATTGCGGATCTGATGGAGAAGCGCCGCTCGAAATATGAGGCCGCCGCGGATATTATCATACATACGGATCATAAAGATGAGTATCAGATTTGTGAGGAAATCGTTACAAAGGCTCTGGCTTCTGACGGATGCTTGCCGGAATGATGGCAGAAGCGGCAGAATCAGAAAACAATTCAGAGTGCGCAGAGAATAAAAGAAATCAGGAGGCAGGTAAGTATGGATACAAGAATTTCCGGAAAAACAAGATTGATGGGAGTGATAGGAACACCGATCCGGCATTCCGGTTCCCCGGTTATGTATAATTTTTGTTTTGATTACTATGGTATTGACTGTGTGTATCTGGCATTTGACTGCGATGAATCTCAGGTGAAGGAGACACTGGCGGCTATGCGCCGGCTGAATATACGCGGCGCCAATGTTACGATGCCCTGTAAGCAGGAGGTGGCCCGCAACATGGACAGGCTGTCTCCGGCGGCAAAGCTGATCGGTGCCGTGAATACGATTGTGAATGATAATGGCGTGCTGACCGGACACATGACGGATGGGATGGGTGTAGTGCTGGATCTGAAGGATCATGGGATATCCATTGTCGGAAAAAATATCGTTCTTCTCGGAGCAGGGGGTGCGGCGATGGCTGTTATGGTACAATGCGCCCTGGATGGTGCAAAGTCGGTGACTGTATTCAATCGGGGGGCGCAGACTCTTGCGAAGGCACAGAAAATCGGAGAGAGGATGATGGAAGAAGGCATTCCCTGCAAAATGGAGTATCATCTGCTGGCAGAAGAACAGTTGATGCACGATGCAATACGCGGGGCAGATGTCCTGATCAACGCCACTTCTGTGGGGATGCGCCCTATGCAGGAAGGAAAATCTCTTGTGACGGATATGACAGTATTCCACGAGGAGCTTGTGGTTTATGATGTGATCTACAATCCATTGGTCACAAAGCTGATGAGTGATGCCATGACAAATGGATGCAGAGAGGAAAATGTCATCGGCGGAAAGGGGATGCTTTTGTGGCAGGGGGCAGGCGCTTTCAAGCTGTATACCGGACTTGATATGCCGGCTCAGGAACTGAAGGCTTTTCTGGCGAAAAGAGAAGCTGAGGGAGCGCCGGCTCTTGCAGATATTGCAGAGAATGTGCCGTATTGATGCCTGAAAACAGGATATAGGAAAAAGGAAAACAGGAGCAGTACTCAATTTTTGCGAATGAAAAGATGACGGAGCCTCCATTGCCTGCAGCGAAGAAAGGGCGTAAACTAAAAGTGCAGTAAGATAAGTCAGGAGTGCAGCGGCCGGTGCATGAAACGGAGCATGGAGGTTGACGGGACATATGAAGATTGGAGAAGTGATCCGAAAATACAGAAAAGAGAAGCAAATGACACAGGAAGAGCTGGCAGATTATCTGGGGATTACCTCATCTGCCGTGAATAAGTGGGAAAACGGCTATTCGCTGCCGGATATTTCCCTGCTGGCGCCCATCGCGCGGGTATTTGGTATTACGACAGATACGCTGCTGTCCTATAAGGAGGAGCTGACCGAGGCGGAAATTGCCCGGATCATGGAGCAGTTTACAGAAAAGGCCATGGCGGGGGATTACGACGCGCTGTTTTCATGGGCGTTAGGGATGCTGCAGGAATATCCGAACTGTGATGAGCTGGCAATCAATATTCTTCCGGGTCTGGATGGGTACAAAATTATATTGGGCGTAGCCGAGACCGGAACGTATGATGAGTATATTCAGAAGGCTTACCGGAGATTGCTGAAAAGCCCGAAGTCGGATGTTGTGAAGAACGCAGCGGTATTTTTATTTCATGGCTATATGAATCAAAAGGAGTATGATGAGGCGGAAAAGATTCTTTCCTATATTCCAGAGCGTGAAAGCGAGCATAAAATGCTGCGGGCGCTGCTATATCGGCGGAGAGGAGAGAGTGATGCGGCTTATCAGGCGTATGAGAGGATGATTCTGGAAGGATACGAAAAAATCAACGTCGCCTTCACCGGCATTTTTGAGCTGGCGTCTGATATAGGGGATGTGGAGCGGCGTGACCTTATGATAGAAAAGCAGGAAGAGCTGGCACGGATCCTGGAGATGGGGCGGTACCATGAGATTTATCTGAGACTGTATCCGGCGCTGGAGCAGAGGGATAAAGAAACGTCAATTTATCTTTTGCAGGAGCTGGTTCAGGGAATCCGAAATGCTCGGGATTATCGGAAATCAAAGCTGTATGCTCATCTGTACGCTGATGCGGATCTTAAAGAAAATGATATAAGAGGTACTGCTTTTATGCTGAAGCAGTCCTTCGGCAGAGACGACGCAATCGGATTTCTCAGGGGAAATCCCCGGTTCGAACAGATCATGCGGGAACTGGAGCAGCTCTGCGGGCAGGAATGATACCGCTTGGTGGACAGTGGTGATGCAGCTCTGCGGGCAGGGGGGATACTGCTTGACGGACAGTGGTGATGCAGCTCTGCGGGCGGGAATGATACTGCCTTGCCAGCTCAGGAGGATGGGCGGTTGTCTGGGGACGAAAGGCTTTGTGCGATTAGCGGAGCTATGCTTGTCCGGTCCGTATAGTCCACTTTTTGTCCGTAGGTCTGCAGCAGCAGTCTATCTTCTCCGCGTAAAGTCTCAGGGGATTTTTTCAGCAGCATTTTACGCAGCATAGCGATCATGGTTCTGTGGATGAGTCCAAGCCGGGAATAGTCAATGCCGCCCCGGAGATGGAACATTTTGATATTTTGCAGCATTTCCGGCGTTAATACCCTTGAAAGAGATTCTTTGATGTGATCTGTGTTTTGTCTGTCGGCTGGGTTAGCCAGCCCGCAGGTGAACAGGATCACATTTTTGCTGCACAGAAGCTTCCAGTTTTTGACGATCAGCGAAATGCCGCTGACGTTTCCGGCGTACAGGCCGCCGCCATAGATAACGGTGTCATACTGAGAAAAGCATTTTGTTCTGAACTTATTTCGCGGAAAAACAGGGCAGGACAGGGCTTCACCGATCCATTGTGCATAGCGTTTTGTATAACCATATTTTGATTCATAGATGACCACAGCTTTGTTCATAGGAAGATCCTCCGTTTTTGATAAAAGTGCTACATTTGTGTCTCTTTTTCTGCTATAATATACTGAATCGCAGGAAAAAACAATACGTGGGCGCAAAGTGCCGCATAAAGCCGGGCAGTGTGACACTTACAGGAGGGATACGGAGCCATGCAGATGAATGGTCATGAAAAGCAGAAGGAGCAGTCAAGGCAGATGATAGAGGAAGCTCTGTTTGCCTTGATGAAGGAAAAAAATTATGCACAGATTACAATTTCAGAGCTTACCCGGCGGGCGGATGTGGCACGCCGCACCTTTTACCGTCTGTATAAAAGCCGGGAAGACGTGCTCGATGTTTTTTTGCAGAAGCTGTGCAGAGTCTACCGGGAGCAGTATCCGGTGCTGACGCACTATGATGTGCGGCAGATCGCAGAGGAATATTTTTGTTTCTGGTATCAATACCGGGAGGTTTTGCTGCTGATGCATGAAAACGGTCTTGACCCGGTGCTGTATTATCATTTGAACTGCTCCGCGCTGGAGGTGATTCAGGGGCGCATGGGAAGAAGGGCTGTTTCGGAGACCGATGTGGAAGGTTCAGACCGTGGTGCCGCCCCGGACACAGAATATTTTGCCGTTTATTCAGCCGGTGGATTTTGCAGCCTGCTTTTTCGATGGATCGGCACGGGCATGATCGAGCCGCCCCGGAAATATGCGGCGGCGGTCAGCGATTCCATCCTGAATTTTATAAAAACCGCTGTGTAAAAGAAAAATATAGAAGAAAAAACTGATTTTTACTTGACTCTAAACCTGGTTTAGGGTGTAAATTGCAGAAAATCGTATCTGAAACAGGTGCAGAAATGTTCAAAAGGAGTAGATCATATGAGAATCAGTGAAGCAGCGAAGATGACAGGACTCAGCGTCAGCAACATCCGGTTTTATGAAAAGAAAGGATTGCTTGCACCGGTCCGGGCGGAGGAGAGCAAATACCGGGATTATTCTATGGAGGATATTGAACAGCTAAAAAGGATTATTTTGTACCGGAAAATGAACGTGCCGGTGGAGACTATTTATCTTTTGAAGAGTGGGGAGGCTTCCCTGGAAAAGGTGCTGAGGAGGCAGGAGGAGGAGCTGGTGCTGCAAAGGGAGGCGCTTCAGGGCTCCATTGACTTGTGCAGAAAAATTCTGGAGGAGGAGAATCTTCAGGAGATTAATGTGGACTATTATCTGAATTACGTGCATACAGAGGAGGAAAGCGGAAAGAGGTTTGCGCAGGCAGAGGAGATTTTGGAGGATTGGGCAGATTTTTCAGGAATATCGGAGGGCATGTATCCTTTGATGGGACATTTACACACGGGCCGTATCGTGCAGAATACATGGGTGCCGCGGGGAATTTCAGCAGCGTGTTTTCTGGTGTGCATTGTGCTGCCGGCCTCGATGATCTGGTCGCAGTTCCACCGGGAGGTGCAGCCCCGGATGGAAGTGATCGTTTTCTGGGCCACCTGGGCTGTGGGGCTGATGTATGCGTTTTTCAGATTTCGAAAACTCAGCAGGGGAAAAGTGAGAGAGAAGGCTGTAAAAAATGGGAAAAACGGCGTGAACAAGGAAAAAGAAGGACTTGAAACGGAGGATTGAGTAAATATGGTTGCACAGGCAGTAAGACAGGTGATAGAATGGATTTACAGTTTTTCAGGGGATTACGGCGTGGCGATCGTGCTGGTCACGGTATGCATCCGAACGCTGCTCATTCCTTTGAATATTCAGCAGAGAAAGCAGATGAAAAGGCAGCAGGAGATCAGCGGTGAGGCGGAGCGGCTGAAGGAGAAATATAAAAAGAATCCCCAGAAGATGGAGGAAGAGCTGCAGAAGCTGTATCAGGAGAAGGGATTTGGCACGGCGGGCTGCCTGATGAGCTTTGTGCAGGCACCGATTATGCTGTGCCTGTACAACGGCATCCGGTTGATTTCGGCGGCCGGGGCGACAACGGTACTGCTGCCCTGGGTGTCCTCTTTGCTTCTGCGTGACCAGAAGATGATTTTGCCCGCGGCGACTCTGATTGTGCAGCTTTTGCCGCAGCTGTATCCTTATATCCGGTATTTTAAGGAGCTGGAGCTGCAGAAAATGTCTGTGCCTATGATGTTGGCAATGCTGGCGGTGAACAGCACGTTTGTGTTCGTGATACCCTCCGGGGTGGGGCTGTATTACTTTGTATCCGGGCTGTTTCATGCGGCGGAGCAATTGGCGGTAAATCTGTGGGATGTGAGGAGACTGGCGGAAGAGGGGTAAAACAGGGAATATTGCTGCTGAATTGGCTGAAGAATTTATTTATGAAAAATTGAAAGGCGGGTGACATCTATGGATATGCAGGCGGTAAAACAACTAATTTATAAAGGTGAAAAAGTAGATGTTGAGTGCAAAAAGGCTGAGAAAAGCATGCCCAAGTCTGTATACGAATCATATTCCGGTTTTGCGAATACAAAGGGTGGTTATATCATTCTTGGAGTTGAAGAGGATAAAAAACAGAAGTTACCCGAAAAAAGGTTTACCATACAGGGAGTTGAAAATGCTGAAAAACAGATTGAGGATTTTTGGAATACGGTTAATAGTGGTAAAGTAAATGTTAATATCTTAAAGGATGGTTGGAAAGGGGTTGGCAATACGGGATGAGTTCGATAATATTTTTATGGATTATCGTGACGAGAGTGAAGTGACTTCAGATATTCGATGGAATGACCGGGTTACCTATGATGGAACGTGGGAGAATAATCTGTTTAATTTTTTTATGAAGGTTACTCCAAAATTGACAGAAGATTTGAAAAAACCATTCAGATTAGAAAATCAGCAAAGAATTGACGATACGCCAGTACACAGGGCGGTGAGGGAGGCCTTTGTCAATCTGATCATCCATTCTGACTATCAATTGGATGCCGGTACGCTTAAAATAATTAAGCGTCCGAGAGGATTTGAGTTTACGAATCCGGGAATATTAAAGCTTCCTATTGACGAAATATTTAAAGGAGGAAATTCAAAACCGAGAAATCCCCGTATGCAGACAATGTTCCGCATGGTAGGGTTTGGCGATAATGCCGGTTCAGGTTTCCCGGCTATTCTTGATGCATGGAGAAAGTCTGGCTGGATTCAGCCGCAGTTAACGGAAAATACGATACTGAACCAGGTGACTTTAACTTTGTATACAATTCCTGCTTTTCAGGAAGCATTGGATTTACTGGCTGCCAGGGTGTCAGAATATTCGGAGTTACCTGTGGGAAGCATAGGAGAGCTGCAAAGAATATTTAAAGATATGGATTTGAATATGTTAAATGCTTCACCTGCTCTATTATCAGACGCAGAGAAAATGTTATGCGATAAGCTGTCAGATGCGAGAGGATTTTCAGCAGATTCAGCAGAAAAATCAGCAGATTCAGCGGAAAATGTAATGGAAAATACTGAAAAATTATCAGATAGGCAGAAGCAGGTTTTGTTATTGATGAAGGAAGGCGTAGAATACAGTACTGAAGAAATCGCGGCGCTTATTGGCTTAAAAGGGCCAAGAACGAGGCAAATTTTGAATGAATTGGTGAGTCTCGGCAGGGTGAAAAGCACGGCGGCTACAAAAAGCCGCAGATATATAAAAATAATTTGACATATCCCGGAACGAACCGGCAGCGGTCCCTTCCGAGATATGCCTGACCGGAAAGCCTGACAAGAACCCTTCCGGTTAAAAATGGGTGTTTTCCCTGAAAATGGATTCCACGTAATCCCGCATCTCCCTGCGGGAGGTCACGTGCCGGGCCCCTTCGACGATGCTGCTTTGCTCCTGCCGGGGCAGCTCGGAAAAACGCTTCAGGGTATCGGAATGCTGGGCCAGCTCCATGGTGAAACCGATGGGAAGCTCTTCGTTATTTATCACCGTCTTCTCCTCCGGGGCCGTCCTTGCGCGGTCTTGTGGATTCTGGCAGGGGCTCTGTGGCCCAGGCTTTTTTCGGAACGTCAATTTCCGGGATGTTGCCGTCATCGTAAGCATTTTTTGAATTGTTTTTAAAGGTATTGTTTTTATCTGACATAAAATACACCGTCCTTTCGGGATTATTATGCACAAAAAGAGGGAAAATTATGAATGACAAGACAAAATATGAAATTTTAAGGCGAAGAGAAATGATGAAGGGCTATACGGCGGCGGACGTGGGAGCGGAGGAGACCGATCAGCAGCAGAAGCTGCCGTATCCTGCGCCTCTTAAGGCGGCAAAAGGGTCGAAACGGATACCTCTGCCTCTGGATTTTGAAGAGATTGTATCCGGGAAAAATCTGTTTGTGCTGCTGCAGGAGCGGGAAAGCTGCAGAAAGTACAAGGATGCAGAGCTTTCCTTAAAGGAATTGTCTTTTCTTCTCTGGGCTGCCCAGGGAGTCCGGCGGTATGCAGGAAAACAGAAGCAGGTGACGTTTCGGAATGTTCCCTCCGCAGGCTCCAGGCATCCCTTTGAGACCTACCTGTTTATCAGAAGGGTGGAGGGAATGAAAAAAGGGATTTATCATTACCTTCCGGCGGCGCATGAGCTGGAGGTATGGGAAGAAAATGAGGAATATGAACAGGAGCTGACGGAGGCGCTGTGCGGACAGAAATTTGCCGCAGAGGCTCCGGTGACCTTCGTCTGGAGCGTGATTCCTTATCGGACTGAGTGGCGGTATGGGTTAAAGGCGCAGAAATATGCACTGATAGATGCGGGACACGTCTGTGAAAATCTCTATCTGGCCTGTGAAGCCGTCGGCTGCGGCACCTGCGCGATCGGAGCCTATGATCAGGAGCTGTTGGATGAGCTTCTGGGCTTTGCTCCGGGGCCGTCCTCAGAGGCCGGTTATGAGTTTGCCCTGTATGCGGCGCCGGTGGGCAAAAAGGATTCTTAAAAAGGAGGATTTGACTATGAAACGTGGAAAAGCGAAGCTTTTGGCTGCTCTGGCAGTTCTGGTGATTGCCGGGGTTTATTATTACGTCACGCTTCCGGCGATCAACATACATTCCAGCGGGATGTGGATGTTCATTCTTGCAGTGCTGGCGCTGGCGCTTATTTTCAGCATTGGCTGGAAAATCCGCATTCAGAACATGGAGGATCTGAGAAATTTAAAAAGGGAGATTACGGGACGGAAGGCCCCCAAGGTCATTCTGGCGCTGATCGGAGTAACGGTGGTGGTGTATCTGGTGGGTTCGGTGCTGTCGTCCCCCATCGTGAACGCGGATAAATACCAGAAGCTTCTGGTGCCGGAGACCGGGGATTTTGCCGAGGACATCGACCAGGTCAATTATAACCAGATCCCGCTGCTGGACAAGGATTCTGCCGAGCTTCTGGGCAACCGGAAAATGGGAAGCATGGTGGATATGGTGTCGCAGTTTGAGGTGAGCACCCTTTATTCCCAGATCAATTATCACGGCCGGCCCGTCCGGGTGACGCCGCTGGTGTACGCAAGCCCGATCAAATGGTTTACAAATCAGAAAAACGGAATCCCGGCCTACATCAGTATTGATATGGCGACACAGAATACGGAGCTGGTGAAGGTGCCGGAGGGAATCAAATATTCGGAGTCCGAGTACCTGAACCGAAACATTTACCGGCATTTGCGGTTCCGCTATCCGACGTATATTTTTGACCAGCTGAGCTTCGAGATCGACGAGGAGGGAACTCCGTACTGGATCTGCCCGGTGAAAAAATTCTCCATCGGACTGTTCGGCGGCCAGACCATTGGCAAGGTGGTTCTGTGCAACGCTGTGACCGGAAAGTGTGAGTCCATGGATGTGGAGGACTGCCCGACCTGGGTGGACAGAGTTTATCCGGCGGATCTGCTGATTCAGCTCTATGATTATCACGGCACGCTGAAAAATGGATTTATTAACAGTATTCTGGGACAGAAGGGATGTCTTCAGACCACGGACGGATTCAATTATCTCGCCCAGGACGACGACGTGTGGGTATACACCGGCGTTACCTCTGTGAGCGGCGACCGCTCCAACGTGGGCTTTGTACTGATGAACCAGAGGACCCGGGAGACGAAATACTATGAGGTGGCCGGGGCAGAGGAATATTCTGCCATGGCTTCGGCGGAGGGCCAGGTGCAGAATCTGGGATACCGGGCTTCCTTCCCGCTGCTTTTGAATATTTCAGACGAGCCGACGTATTTTATCGCGCTGAAGGATAATGCCGGTCTTGTCAAGAAGTACGCCATGGTGAACATCCGCCGGTACCAGAATGTGGCGATCGGAGATACGGTGGCAGAGTGTGAGCAGACCTATGTGAAAATGCTCCGGGCAGAGGGCGGCGGTACTACGGTATCGGACGATACGGCAGAAAAAATTACCGGCCGGATCAAACGGATCGCCCAGGGCGTTGTGGACGGAAATACGCATTTCTATGTCACGCTGGAAAACAGTGATGCGATTTTTGATGTGTCCCTGGTGGAATTTATGGAGATCATCCGGTATGATGTCGGCGATGCGGTTACTTTGACGTATCTTATAGAAGAGCCGGTATGCACGGTGCTGGGGCTGGAGGCTGCAGCATCAGAAAAGACGGAGATGGAGGAAACATCGCCGGAGGATGCAGCACCGGAAAAGACGGAGACTGAGGAACCATCGCCGAAGGGTGCAGCGCCGGAAAGGACGGAGACTGAGGAACTGTCGCCGGGAGACGCTGCGTCTGAGGGCGAAAGAGCGCTGCCGGAGGATTTATTCGGAGAACCGGGAATGGAAGAGAAGCTGTGATGGAGTATACGGTGATCCGTTCGAAGAGAAAAACGATTGCTCTGCAGGTGACCCGGGACGGCCAGGTGGTCGTGCGGGCGCCTCTTCGCATGAGCTCTGCCCGGATAAAGGATTTTGTAAACCGCAACAGCGCCTGGATTGAAAAGAAGCAGGGCGAGTGGGCTCTTGTCCGGGAAAAGCAGCATATCATCACGGAGCAGGAGCGGGCGGAAGGAATTGCCGCTGCGAAGCAGTATATCCCGCAGCGGGCGGCCTTCTATGCAGAAAGGATGGGCGTGACCTACGGAAGAATCTGCATCCGGGAGCAGAAGACACGATGGGGGAGCTGCAGCAGTAAGGGCCACCTGAATTTCAACTGGAAGCTCATGCTGATGCCCGGCGATGTGCTGGATTATGTGGTGGTGCATGAGCTGGCGCACCGCAAAGAGATGAATCATTCGCCAAAATTCTGGGCGGTGGTGGAAAAAGAGCTGCCGGATTACAGGCAGCTCCGCGATAAATTGAAAAAATACGGCGAGACCTTGATGACAGAATCCGGCTAATTTGCTTTCTGCCTGGATTCGTACTGCGTGGCCGTCTTTGCAGGACTGGCCTTTTGGTCGAAGCAATCCCGGGCAATGGCTTCCGTGGGACAGACCTTTTTGCACTGTCCGCACCGGATGCATTCCGGGTCGTTGATGTCCTGCTCCGGGTTTACCTGCATCTTGCATACTCTGGCGCAGGCGCCGCAGTGGATACATTTCTCCGTATCTACGTGATAGCGGAAGACCGCGATGGGATTGAAGACGGAGTAAATGGCTCCCAGCGGGCATATGTATTTGCAGAAGGGCCGGTAAATCACGATGGACAGAAGGATCGTGATAATAAGGAGCAGGTTTTTCCAGGCGTACAGCCAGCCCAGGGTACTGCGCAGGGACTTGTTCATCAGCACCAGAGGAGCGCTGCCCTCCAGAGTCCCCGCAGGACAGATGAGCTTGCAGAAATACGGTGCGCCCTGGCCGAGTATGTCTACCAGAAACATCGGCATCAGAATGACAAAGACAAGCAGAATTACGTATTTCAGCTTACGCAGCAGCTTGTCCAGCCGAAAGGTCCCGATTTTTTTCGGAAAGGGAATTTTGTGCAGCAAATCCTGTATCAGGCCGAAGGGACACAGCCATCCGCAGACAAACCGGCCCATCAGCGCGCCGACAAACATCAGGAACCCGGCAACGTAAAAGGCAAATTTAAAATTCCAGCTCCCGATGACGGCCTGCAGTGCGCCGATGGGGCAGGAGCCCAGGGCTCCCGGGCAGGAATAGCAGTTCAGTCCCGGGACACAAAGGTTTTTGAGCTTCCCGCGGTATATTTTCCCCTGAGCAAATCCGATTAAGTAGCTGTTGGTCAGAAGCGCCCAGAGCGCCTGAATTCTGTGGCGCGGCCACTCACTTGTTTTTTTCTTTCTCTTCTTATCCAATTCCAATACACTCCAGACAAATATTGATAGCTTTGGTGAGCACAACGGCCGTTTCTCCCCGGAAAATACCGTAGCCCATCATGATAAGTCCCAGGATGGCGAAGCTGATTCCTGCCAGACGGGAACGAAGGAAATGTTTCATGATTCTGCCTCCTTCAGATTTGCGGGTTCTGTTTCAACGATGAACCTCCGGTTTTTGAAGCTGCCGTTTCCACTTGCTTTTTATATGCTGTACTTTATGATAAAAAGGATACTCATACGGGGAGCTGCGAATTATTCCGGAGGATTACCATATAGAAAATAATAAGTATAAAATACGGTATTGTAAAGAGTTTGTCTGAAAAAAGCAGATACGCCATTATGGGAATATTGATAACAGAGGATGGGGTGATCCTCTGTCTCAATAGTAAAGTGGCCTACGCCCGGTAAGCCACCAGAGCGATCTTTTCCCCCAGCTCCTTTGACAGAGCGTGCTCCAGGTCCGTGATTTTCTGGCGGCAGCTCTCGGTGATATCGGCGAAATCCTCTTTGGCGAGCTCCCGGGCCATGCGCTCGGCGGAAGATTTGCAGGAAGCGGGAAGCTCCGTAACGGTTGAATGGATATTTGACATAGATTGCTCCTCCTTGTGTAAATGATTGTTTAAAGTCGTTTGAAAGCGTTCGAAACAAAATACGGAACGCGGTATTAGTATTCCCGGAAATACGGAAAATAATTGTTTGGAGGCCCCCAAATGCCATAGAGAATGGATGCATTTGCGGACTGCGGGAGTATTCCTGACAGATTTGATAATTTGTACAACTTATTGCTATTTTCTTGACAAGTGTCAAGTTTTCTGTTTAATTATCTGTGAAGACAGATCGAAACGGGCGGGAAGGAAGAACGGCAGAGTGATGACTTTGCGGCCTCCAGCGCATCACCGGAGGCGTCGGAGAACTGGATGGCGGAGATCCGGGAAGCTTTTCCGGGCATGGAGGTTCTGGGGGACGAGCTTCCGATGGGCGTGGCCTGCCATATCGGCCCCGGGGGCCTTGGGATCGGCTACTCCTGCCGGCCCAAAAGAATATAAAGAAAAAATAAAAAAATGCTTTTGCCTAAAAACAGCGTCCGGCAGAAGCATTTTTTATCATGGTCAGGATAAGGTTCTGAGAATATTTTCTTCGATTCTTTTTGATAAGGTGTCATACAGGGCGGCCTCGTCCTCGGTAAAGCCGGAAAAGCAGATTTCCCGATAGCCATTCTGCACGTTTTTCAGGGTCTCCAGCACGGGAAGGGCAGCAGGGAGTACGCGGATTTCGAGATAGTTCGGGGATGTTTTGCTGTCCTCATGATCCGCCGGAGAATATTTGGTCCAGGAAATATAGCCGTGTGCCTTCAGGCTCTGCAGGACTGAGGAGAGCTTTCTTTTGCTGCAGCCGATCAGCTCCGCCAGCTCTTTTCGGGTATACATTTTCGCATCTGGGCTTAGGCAAAAAAGAAGACGAACCTCATTTAATTTCAGGCCATAGCGGAAGCACGCCGGCTGCAGACAGGCCTCAAAGCACTTTCGTTTCAGGTAAATATCGGATAAGGCATCGTTGCTCTCCAGGATGGAAGGATTGATCTGCACCCGCTCTTCACCGAGCTTAAGCGAGCCGGGAAGCAGAGCGGGGGGAACGATACCGTCGCTGGCGGCATCCAGCAAAAAGCGGTAGACCTGCAGACGGCTTTTTTCGTAATCATCATCGTCAAAGACTTCCTTATAAAATTTTCTGTAATATTCAAATACCGTAATTTTCATTTGGATTGTTTTGGTGATGCTGGCGCCCTGAGCCGACAGGGAATGCTTTGTCCGCACGTAATAGTAGAGGGGAACCCGCAGGACATAGATGTTCTGGACGTGGCAGATGTATTCCAGATTGAACATAAAATCCTCGCACCAGCTGATTTCGGCATTCATGCGGAGCTGATACTGCCGGATCAGCTCTCTTTTGTACAGCTTGTTCCAGAGAACGCCGTAATAATAATCCGCCGGCTTTTCCATCATATAAGTGGCAAATTCTTTTCGGCTTAAAAGTCCCTCCTCCTGGATATCGCCTTTGTGGGCGATGCGGTTGTCGATGACGCGGTAAAAGTCAGCGATGACCATATCGCAGCTATGGGCCTTTGCGGCGGTGACCAGAAGTCCCGTTGCCTCCGGGGCGATCCAGTCGTCCGCATCTACGAACTGAAGATACGTTCCCTTTGCCTGGGCAAGCGCCAGGTTTCGGCTGTCAGATACGCCCGAATTCTGCTTGTGTATCACATGCACCCGGTGATCCTGTGCGGCATAGTGGTCGCAGATGGCGCCGGAGGAGTCCGTGCTTCCATCGTTTACAAGAATCAGTTCGAAATTTTTGTAGTCCTGCCTTAATACACTGTCGACACAGCGGTCAAGAGTGTTTTCGGCGTTGTATACGGGAACGATAATGCTGACGGCAGGAAGCTGCCCTGCGGTTGAATTTATAAAATTTTTCTGTGCCAAGAATTTTCCTCCTTCATGCTGCGGTGTGCAAAAGATCAGATGCAGAAGCAGCTGCCTGTGAAGATGCTTTCCATGAGCTGAGAGATCATGGCGCCGTCTTCAAAGTCGTTGTTTTTTACAGCCCGGGAGATAACGCTCATCAATCCCCCGGCCAGAAAGGAGATGGCGTAATCCCGGTCCGCCGTCTGGGAGCTACGAAGCAGGCTGTCCAGATCGGAAAGATAATATTCAATTTTATTTTTGACCAGGTGGTCCAGATTGCTTCTGACCATCAGGCAGATCAGCTCCTTGTTTTGGATCATATAAGCGATAGTATTGTCGCATAATTCCTTCAGCATACGGCTGTTTTCGTCCTGCAGATACCTTTCAACATAAGTATGAAACAGCGTATCCAGATGTAATTCAATCACTTCTTCCTTTCCGTCAAAAAGTGTATAAAAGGTCTGCCGTGAGATCATCGCTTTTTCACACAGCTCTTTAATATTGATCTTTGCAAATTCTTTTTCTTTCATCAGCTCCAGCAAAGCCTCCACAATCATTTTTTGCGACTGAAGAGCAGTGGGATTGCTGCCGTGGTACATGGACATATCCTCCTGTGTGTCTGACTTTTAAATACTGCATTGACAGATGTCAGCTTTTTTACTATTATAGCTTAATTCCTGACAGCTGTCAAGGAAATACACAGAAACTGAAAGGACAATACGCAGAAGCTGAAAGGAGAATGTTATGAAGCCGGTAATAATATTATGAAATGGTACTGTTTAAAAACTCATGTACAGAATGTGTAAGAAGTAAAATGGGAGATGATTATTTGATAAAAACAGGAAAATGGATTGCAAAGCATAAGATTTTAATTTTTATTGTGGGGATTTTACTTGTCATTCCATCCATATTCGGGATTGCCAGAACGAGGATTAATTATGATCTGCTGAGTTATCTTCCAGACAGCCTGGAAACTGTGGATGGACAGAATATTATGGTAGATGAGTTTGGAGTCGGGGCATTTTCCATGGTCGTTGTAGAGGATATGGAATTAAAGGACGCCCAGACGCTGAAGGAGGAGATCAGACAGGTTGATTATGTAAAAGATGTACTCTGGTACGATGATATTGTGGACATTACTTTTCCAGTGGAAATGCTTCCGGATGAGTTGAGGGAGGCCTTCTTTAACGGAGATGCGACCATGATGATCGTACTTCTGGAGAATACTACTTCTTCAGATGAGTCCATGGACGCCATTACGGAAATAAGAAATATTGTGGATAAAAGATGCTTTATCGGCGGCATGACGGGAATCGTCACCGACATCAAGAATCTGTGTATGGGAGAAATCCCCATATATGTAGTGATCGCCGCGGTTCTTTCCTTTCTTGTACTGCAGCTAACGGGCACCTCTTTCATGGTTCCGTTCATTTTTCTGCTGAGTATCGGCTTTGCTATTTTATATAATATGGGAACGAATGAGTTTCTGGGAGAGGTTTCATATATTACGCAGGCCCTGGTGGCGGTCCTGCAGCTTGGTGTTACGATGGACTACTCCATTTTTCTTCTGGACAGCTATGAAGAGAACAAAAAGGAATATCCCGATGACAGAAATGAAGCCATGGGCCATGCGATCGCCAGCACCTTTAAATCCATCACGGCCAGTTCCATCACTACAGTAGCCGGATTTGCAGCGCTTTGCCTGATGACCTTTGCACTGGGGAAAAATATGGGTATCGTTATGGCAAAGGGTGTGATTATCGGCGTTATCTGCTGCGTGACGCTGCTTCCTTCGATGATCCTGATCTTTGATAAGCCCATCGAAAAGACAAAGCATAAGCCTTTGATCAGGAGCGTAGACGGCTTGTCAGGGTTTATCACAAAGCATTATAAAATATGGCTGGTAATTTTCTGCCTGCTTTTGCTTCCGGCGGTTTACGGAAACAGCCGCACGAAGATTTATTACAACATTGCTCAGTCTCTGCCGGATTCTCTGCTTTCCAATGTGGCAAACCAAAAGCTGGAGGACGAGTTTGACATGAGCACTATGCATATCGTCATGATGGACCGGGACATGGAGGCGAAAAAGAAGGAGGAATTATTCAAGGCCATTGACAGGGTAGACGGTGTAAAATGGTGCATTGGGATCAATACACTGGTGGGACCGGCGATTCCTGACTTCATGATTCCAGATGATATGGAAGAAATGCTGCGGGGAGACGAGTATGAGCTGGCTTTTGTCGCAACAGAATATGAGTCGGCCACAGATGAAATGAACGCACAGATTGCTCAGATAGATGAGCTGGTGAAGTCCTATGATGCGAAGGGCATGGTGATCGGGGAGGCTCCTTTGATGAAGGATCTTCAGGACGTCACGGATGTAGACCTTATGCGGGTAAATACTACATCTATAGCGGCCATTTTTGTGATTATTATGGTCATTTTCAAATCCATATCGCTTCCGGTCATTTTGGTGGCAGTCATTGAATTTGCTATTGTGGTGAATATGGCAGTTCCCTATTATCAGGGGATCAGCCTTCCCTTTGTGGCGAGCATTGTAGTCGGTACAATCCAGCTTGGAGCGACGGTGGATTACGCCATTTTGATGACCAGCAGGTATCAGAAGGAACGGCAGGCAGGACATAAGAAAAAAGAAGCGGTAGTGCTTGCACACAAAGCCTGCATGCTGTCCATTATTACCAGCGGCTTCAGCTTTTTTGCGGCAACCTTTGGAATCGCCGTGTATTCCGACGTGGATATGATCGGTTCCATCTGTACGCTTCTTTCCCGGGGAGCACTGATCAGTATGCTGGTGGTAATTCTGGTTCTTCCGGCAATGTTTATGATCTTCGATAAACTGATCTGCAGGACCTCCATCGGATTTCTTGGGAAAAAGAAATCCGCCTGAGAAAAACAGTTCAAAGGTCTGCCGCAGTCAGCGGATCGAAACGGGGAGGTATTTATAAAGCATAAAAAATAAACGGGCATATCACTCGGGAGGCGGTATGCCTGTTTTATTGTGCGGGAACGGGAGGGGAATTTTGGCATCTGAAAGATTAGGGTTGCATTTTCAAAAGAGTGTGCTACAATAGAAAAGAACAAACGTTCGATTTCTTAAAAGCTCTTCGGGCGGCACCTCACTGCATAATGATCTGCTTTCGGAGAAAACTAGAGAGAAGGAGTGATTTTGGATGCAGGAGAGTAGACAATACGTGTGCATTGATTTAAAATCATTTTATGCCTCAGTAGAATGCAGGGAACGGAACCTGGATCCGATGACGGCCCGGCTGGTGGTGGCCGACCCGGAGCGCACGGAGAAGACCATCTGCCTTGCGGTGTCTCCGGCGCTGAAGGCCCTGGGGATTCCCGGCAGGTGCAGGGTGTTTGAGATCCCGAAGGGGATAGAATACATTATGGCGACGCCCCGGATGCAGCTTTACATCGACTATTCCGCCGAGATTTATGCCATATACCTGAAATATATCGCCAAGGAGGACATTCACGTATACAGCATTGACGAGGTGTTTATGGATGTCACAGATTACTTGTCTTTGTACCGGATGACTGCGAAGGAGCTGGGCGTTATGATCATGCAGGACGTTATGGACAGCGTTGGTATTCCCGCGGCCTGCGGGATCGGGACCAATCTCTATCTTGCCAAGATAGCTCTGGATATTACGGCCAAGCATACGAAGGACCGTATCGGGATTCTGGATGAAGAAGAGTATCGGAGGACTCTGTGGGATCACCGGCCTCTGACTGATTTCTGGCGTATCGGTGCGGGGACGGCCCGCCGGCTGGAAAGCATGGGGATTTTTACGATGAGGGAAATCGCCCGGGCGGAGGAAGGAGAGCTGTACCGCCAGTTCGGCGTAGATGCGGAGCTTCTGATCGACCACGCCTGGGGCCGGGAGACGGCTACCATGGCCGACATTAAAGCGTATACGCCCAAGTCAAATTCCATCGGCAGCGGGCAGGTTCTGGGGTGTGGCTGCGACTATGAGGGAGGCAGGCTGATCGTAAAGGAAATGGTGGATATGCTCTGCCTGGAGTTGGTGGATAAGAGGCTGGTCACTGACTCTGTGACACTGCACATAGGCTACAACAGGCAGTTCCGGCAGAAGTCGGCTCATGGGACGGCGTCTATGTCTGTGATCACCAGCTCTGCGAAGCAGATTACCGCGTATGCGGTGGAGCTGTATGAACGGATCGTGGACCGGCATATTCCGATACGCAGAGTCACCCTGACCTTCAATCATGTGATCGACGAGGCGTATCAGCAGTATGATCTGTTTACGGACCCGGCGGAGCTGGAGCGGGAGCACCGGATTCAGCAGGCCATGCTGGACATCAAAGAAAAATACGGCAAAAATGCGATCCTGAAGGGGATGAATCTCCAGGAGGGGGCGACGGCTATGGAGCGCAACTGCCAGATCGGAGGACATAGAAGTGGCGTATAGATCCCGGATGCCCCATGAAGAGCGGGCCAAACAGTTTATGCCCTTTTCCGCACTGAAGGGTTATTCGGATGCTCTGCGGAAGAAAGAAAAGATCCTTGTTCCGAAGCGGGAGCTGTCGGAGGAGTATCAGGAGACTCTGGACCGGAAGCTTTGTCAGGTGCGGAAAAATGATGTGATCACAGTTGTGTATTTTCGGGCGGGAGAATATATCCGGCAGACCGGCATGGTGTCCAGGATCGACAGAAGCGCGAGGCTGATACAGATCGTAAATACAAAGATCAGCTTTGATAATATCTGTGATATTATCGGAGAAAATGTGAATGAATAGAGGAGAGCAAAAAACGAGAGCAAATAAAGGGGAACGAAGAAAAGAGAGTGCAGAAAAGAGAGTAAATAAAAAAATACAGGAAATAAGAATGAAAGAAAAGAAAATAAAATGAAACAGGAATAGAATAAAACAGGAGCAGAATAACAGGAATAAGATGAAACAGGGATCGCCGGGAAGGGAGGATGATACTATGATACAAATGATTCGCGGAGATATTACGAAGATAGATACTGTGGATGCCATTGTAAATGCCGCCAACAACAGTCTTTTGGGCGGCGGCGGAGTGGACGGCGCCATCCATCGCGCTGCGGGGCCAAAGCTTCTGGCGGAGTGCCGGACGCTGCGGGGCTGTGAGACCGGACAGGCCAAGATCACAAAGGCCTATGATCTGTCCTGCAAGTATGTGATACATACGGTGGGGCCGATCTGGCGGGGAGGAAGTCAGGGAGAGGAAGCGCTGCTGGCAGCCTGCTACCGCAATTCCCTGAAGCTGGCCGCAGAATATGGGATTCGGACGATCGCTTTTCCCTCCATTTCTACCGGGGTATACGGATATCCGGTGGAAAAGGCGGCCGGGACAGCGGTCAGGACAGTCCGGGAGTTTCTGGCGGAGCACCCGGACAAAATGGACGCGGTCATATGGGTACTGTTTGACAGTCATACAAAGGCCGTTTATGATGAGGCATGGAAGCTATGTGCAGCAGATACTATATAGACGAAGAGATTGAAAAAGTCATTGCAGAGTTTGCCGGGATTGCTCCCAGGGAAATAAGCCCGGTGAAAAAGGGCGATATACGGCCTTCGGAGGAAGCGCTGGTGCTGACCGGGGAGAAACGGCCCTTTGCAGTCAGGACAATGCGCTGGGGATTTCCGCAGTACGAGAGAAAAGGACTGACGATCAATGCCAGGGCAGAAACTGTGCTGGAGAAAAGGCTGTTCCGGGACAGCGTGCTGCACAGGCGCTGCATTATCCCAGCGAAGCATTTTTACGAGTGGGATTCCGGCAAAAACAAAGTGACCTTTTTTCAGGACGGAGAAGCTGCTCTGTATATGGCCGGATTTTACAATTATTTTCAGGGTGAGGATCGGTTTGTGGTTCTGACAGTTCCGGCCAACGCATCGGTGAATCGGGTTCATGACCGGATGCCGCTGATTCTTCAGGAAGAGGAGCTGAAGAGCTGGATATACGACGGTTCGTTTCTGGAATTTGTACTGCGCAAGACTCCGGCGCAGCTAAAGCGGTACCAGGAGTATGAACAGCAGAGCCTGTTTTTGACGGAAATGGAGGATAGGATATGACCATATTTTTGACGAGCAGTCCGTCAGGGCCGCTGGACGGCAGCCGTCCGGTTGAAGGACTGGATGAGAAAAACAGCTTTGTAAAAAATCTGAAGAAGTGCTGGAAGGATAAAGCCAGGTGTCTGATTATTGCGGCTGCTCCTTCCGAACATGAGGGCAATGACGAGATGGCGGCCTTTTTTGAAAGCGCCGTGAAAAAGGCGGGGCTATCCGTTGATTTTTTTGAGGTGTGGGACGACCGGAATGCGGAGATCTCAAAGGCGGAGCTGCATTCCTGGGATGTTGTATTTTTAGGCGGCGGGCACGTTCCGACCCAGAATGAATTTTTCAGGCAGATTCATCTGCGGGACAAGCTGCAGGATTTTGCAGGGATCGTGATAGGCATCAGCGCCGGGACAATGAACAGTGCAGATACGGTGTATGCACAGCCGGAGCTGCCGGGAGAGTCTGTGGATCCGTCATATACTCGTTTTCTGCCAGGACTCGGGCTGACGCAGACGATGATTCTTCCGCATTATCAGATGGTGAAGGACAGTGAGCTGGACGGAAAACGCCTGTATGAGGAGATTACCTTTGGCGACAGCTATGGCAGATGCTTCCTTGCGCTGCCGGACGGAAGCTATCTGATGATACAGGACGGAGCGGAAACCATATGGGGAGAGGCATACCGGGTATCGGAAGGGACGATCACCAGGATCTGCGAGGACGGAAGCAGCACGGGGATAGAAGCAATGCAGAGATAAAAAGAATATAGAGATAAAAAGAGTACAGGAACAGAAGAATATAGGGTTAGAAAGAGTACGAAAATAGAAGTAATGTAGAGATAAGGTATAATCTTAGAAAGGAAGGGCGACAAAGATGGACATTTTGCAGGCGATAGAGGAGAGACATTCTGTACGGGCTTACACAGAGAAAAAAATTGAGGACGACATAAAAAAGGATCTGGAGGCTGCCATTCAGGAGTGCAATGAGGAGAGCGGGCTTCACATGCAGGGATATTTTGACGAGCCTGAGGGCTTTCAGTCCAGGATGGCGCACTATGGAAAATTCCGCAATGTCAGAAATTATATTATTTTAGCGGGAAAGGATGCGCCGGATCTGGAGGAAAAATGCGGATATTACGGGGAAAAGCTCGTTCTGAAGGCGCAGCAGCTGGGACTGAATACGTGCTGGGTGGCGCTGACCTACAATAAGAAAAGCGTGAAAAATAAGCTGGAGCCCGGGGACAGGCTATGCCTTGTCATTGCAGTGGGATACGGCGAGACCCAGGGAGTTCCGCATAAAGGAAAATCAATTTCTGATGTGGTGGCCACCAAGGGCGAGATGCCGGACTGGTTTCGCAAAGGAGTGGAGGCGGCGCTGCTGGCTCCTACGGCGGTGAATCAGCAGAAATTTGCGATCGGAATGGTGGAGGGAAAGCCGGCAATTAAGGTATCCGGCCGGGGCTTTCATACCAAGGTGGATCTGGGAATCGTTAAATATCATTTTGAGGTCGCTTCAGGGCATAAGGCGCTTTAAATTCGTGCTTTAAATTTTATATTTTACTTAACAGTCAGACCGATTGGTGTTATAATCATCAATCGGTCTTAATTATTTTGAAAAAACAGGGAGTGTATGAATTATGACAAAGGATATGACAGAGGGAAGACCCCTGCGGCTGATCCTGCAATTTGCGCTGCCGCTGCTGGTGGGAAACCTTCTGCAGCAGACGTACAATATGATCGACGCGGCCATCGTCGGAAGGTTTCTGGGAACAAAGGCGCTGGCGAGCGTGGGAGCCTCCAGCAGCGTTCAGTTCCTGGTGCTGGGATTTTGCATCGGGATATGCAGCGGCTTCGGCGTGCCGATCGCAAAAAGCTTCGGAGCCGGTGCATATGGAAAGATGCGGAGCTGTATTTTTCATGCGGCGGTGCTGACTGCGGCGGCAGCGCTTTTCCTGACTGCGGTATGCGCCGTATTCTGTCCGCAGATTCTGCATCTGCTTTCAACGCCGGAGGATATTTACGGAAATGCGTACCGGTATCTTCTTGTGATTTTTCTAGGGATTCCGTTTACGCTTCTGTACAACCTGCTGGCCAGCATTTTGCGGGCTGTGGGGGACAGCCGGACTCCGTTTCTGTTTCTGGCGTTTTCCGCGAGCCTCAATATTCTGCTGGATCTGTTCTGCATTGTCGTCCTTAAGTGGGGCTGTGCCGGAGCTGCCATTGCGACGATAACTGCCCAGGCGGTCAGCGGAATCTGCTGTCTGCTGTTTATCCGGAGGCGGTATGACCTGATCCGGCTGAAAAAGGAAGAATGCCATATGAACGGCAGAAGGGTGAAGGAGCTGCTTCAGATGGGACTTCCCATGGGGCTGCAGTTTTCTATCACAGCGATCGGAAGTATGGTAATGCAGTCCGCAAATAACAGTCTGGGAAGCATTTATGTCTCCGGGTTTACAGCCGGTATGCGGATTAAGCAGTTTGCAATGTGTCCCTTCGATGCGATCGGAAACGCTGTGTCTGTTTTCTGCAGCCAGAACTTCGGTGCGGGCAAAGCGGAGCGGATCAAAAAGGGACTGTGGGAAGGCAACGGCATAGCAATGCTGTACGGAGTGCTGGCGGGGCTTGTCCTCATTTTTGCAGGGCGGACGCTTTCGATGCTTTTTGTAAGCAGCGCGGATGTCGAGGTGCTGGACGCTTCCGAAAAATACCTGCGTTGTCTGGGCTATTTCTTCTGGAGCCTGGGGGCGCTGAATGTGTGCCGGATGTCCGTGCAGGGGCTGGGCTTCCCGGGAAGAGCTATTTTTTCCGGCGTGACGGAGATGGTTGCCAGAACGGTTGTGAGCTTCGTCTTTACGGGATACTTTGGATTTACGGCGATTTGCTTTTCAGATCAGACGGCATGGATTTCGGCATGCCTTTATATCGTGCCGATGTGCGTGATATGCGTGCGGAAGGCGACGGCGCAGATAACAGCGGCGGCATAGATAACAGCGTCGGCGCAGAGGCAGGGCAGGATTTGAGCTGTATTTGAAAGAAAATGGAATAAGGTGACATGAGCTTGTATGAAATAAGCATGGAAATCCGGGCATAGTCCCGGATTTTTTTACCTTATGTAACAAGAAAAACCTTGCCGGACTGTACATTTGTTATGCTGCGGGAAAGTCCTTCACCGATGCGTGTAAAAAAATCCGGCAAAAAATAAGCGGGGGGATGGGATTCCGGGGACGTCGCATGAGGCAGAAAAGTGAAGCAATACAGGGCTTTTTGATGTGGGAAAAAAGTAAAAAAAAATGACCCCTGGGGTGGCTTGCTGCAAAATATGAATTGCTATACCATGAGTACCATAGTTGTAAACAGACTATGGGAAGGAAGAGAGTACCGGTGAGTAGTGGACGATCATTGAGGGAAAAGATAATAAGAAGACTTGGGGGATTCATTCTTACAATGTTTATTTTGTCGGTTCTGGTATTTGTATTTGCCAGGATTGCCCCGGGGGACCCGCTGCAGTCCTTTTACGGCGACGCAGTGGAGAGTATGACGACAGAGGAGCTGGATGCAGCGAGAGCGAGACTCGGCCTGGACGCACCGATTTATGTGCAGTACATAAAGTGGCTGGTCAATGCCTGCCGGGGGGATTTCGGACTGTCCCTGAAATATAAGCAGCCCGTCCTTGCAGTGGTTTCACCATTGATCGGAAATACACTGCTCCTGGGAGGAATCGCATACATTCTGGTATTCGCCCTTGCCGTACTTCTTGCCATTGCCTGTGCTCTGCATGAGGACAGCCTGCTGGATAAGTTTTTGTGCAAGCTTGGCACCGTGCTGTATTATACGCCGGCGTTCTGGCTGGGGGTGGTGCTTGTACTGATTTTCGCAGTAAATCTCCATGTGCTTCCCAGCAGCGGCGCCTACGATGTGGGAAAGCAAAACGATGTGATCAATCGTCTGCGGCATATGGTGCTGCCGCTCTTTGTCATGATCGCCAGCCATCTCTGGTATTACGCATACATGATCCGAAATAAGCTGCTGGATGAGATTCGCCGGGATTACGTAGTCCTCGCCAAAGCAAAGGGACTGTCAAAGCGGCGGATTTTATACAAGCACTGCCTGAGAAATGTGGCGCCGACCATCGTGAGTATCATGGCGATTTCGATTCCGCATGTGCTCAGCGGTACTTACATTGCAGAATCCGTGTTCAGCTATCCGGGCATCGGAAATCTTTCAGTGGAGAGCGCCAAGTACCATGATTACAACCTTCTGATGCTGTTGGTTTTGATCACGGGAACTCTGGTTGTGCTGAGCAGCATTATTGCACAGTTTATCAACGAGGCCATTGATCCTCGTATGAAGGAATTGGAGGTTCAGCAATGCGAGCAGTAGAAAATGCAGATTTCGAAATTGTAGGTGCGGGATATAAGGTACGAAGACCGGAGCCCCGGAAGCAGACCTTAAGAGAAAAGCTGAAGGGAAAGCCTGTTTTTTCCCTTCTGATCCTGGCCGTCATTGTTCTTGGATGTATTCTTGCCCCTGTGATCGCCAACCATGACCCCAGCGGGTTTTATCTGGACAGCCTGAATGCAGCTCCCAACGGAGAATTCTATTTTGGAACAGACTCCCTGGGCCGGGATATTTTTTCAATGATCTGGTACGGCGGGCAGGTTTCCATTGTGATAGGCCTTTTGAGTATGGTCATGATTACAATCATTGGTGTGACATACGGCTGTATCAGCGGATACGCCGGCGCCAGAGTGGATCTGGTGCTGATGCGGGCGGCGGAAATTGGAAACAGTATTCCGTCTATTCTGCTGGTGCTGATGCTGGTGGCCCTGATGGGAAAACAAAATATCCTTACGCTTTCCGTTATTATCAGTGTGACCGGCTGGTTCGGTCTGGCCCGAATCGTTCGAAGCGAGGTCCGGCAGATCCGAATGAGCGATTACGTACTGGCGGCCAGATGCATGGGCTCTGACTTCGGCAGCCTGATGCTGCATCATCTGATACCGAACTTTGTATCGGCCATTATGTTTGTAGTGATTTCCAGCATCAGCTCCAGTATTTCCATGGAGTCTACCCTGAGCTTCCTGGGACTTGGACTTCCGGTGGATGTGATCTCCTGGGGAAGTATGCTCTCACTGGCAAACAAAGCGCTGCTTTTAAATACGTGGTGGGTCATCATCATTCCGGGTCTGTTTCTTCTGGTTACGCTGCTGTGCATTACGAATGTAGGCAACTACTTCCGAAAGGAAATCAACCGCGGCCCCAGCAGATTGTAGGATGGCTTATCCGGAGAAGGAATGAAGTTATCTGGAAAATGGATAAAGTTATCTGGGAAATGAATGAAGCAATTCATAATAAATAATCAATGAAAGAAAAGGAGAGAGCAATGAAAAACAAAGCGATGAAAAAGGGAATAGCAGTTCTGTGCGGAGCTGCAATGATGACCGGACTGAGCGTACCGGCAATGGCAGCAGAGGATGCTTCTGATTTATCTAATACTCTGGTATATGCGGGCGAGGAGGTTGAAACGGTAAATCCGCTGCTGAGCAGCCACGGCGAGGTATCTGATATTGTATTTTCCGGTTTGATGAAATATGATGAAAACAATCTTCCGATTCCGGATCTGGCAGAGAGCTATGAGTATGACGACGACTCCCTGACCTACACCTTTCATTTAAGAGACGGCATTAAGTGGCAGGACGGAGAGGATTTTTCCGTGGATGACGTGGTATTTACCTACGACGTTTTGAGAAATGACGAGACTCTGGCCTCTACGATCACGACGAACTATGAGGATATTGAGACTGTAGAAGCTCCGGACGACAGCACCGTCGTATTTACCCTGTCTGAGTATAATGCGGCTATGCTGGATTACTTCACTCTGGGTATTGTTCCGAAGCACCTGCTGGAGGGAGAGGACATCAATACGACTTCCTTCAATCAGAACCCCATCGGTACCGGACGCTATAAGATGACGGAGTGGGACACCGCCGGCGGAATGATCATTCTGGAGAAGAATGAGGACTACTATGATAAGGTTCCGAACATTGACCGTATCATTTACAAGACCGTAGCAGACGAGACCACAAAGGCTACCATGATCCAGTCCGGCGAGGCTGATCTGGCATGGCTGAATGCGAACTACGCAGAGGCGTTCCGAAATGATGACAACTTCACCAACTGGGATTACGTTACCGCAGACTATCGTGCTATGGCCATGGATATGGCGACAGATTTCTGGAAGGAGAATGCGGACTCCATCGGCGTTCTGAATTACGCGCTGGATAAGGATGCAATCGTGGCAGGTGTTCTGAATGGCCGTGGCTGGAAGGCATACAGCCCGATTCAGCTCAGCAACATGGGTGGAAATGAAGCTGCAGATATTTATCCGTATGACCTGGAAAAATTCGATGAAGAGATGACTGCTCTTGGATGGGAAAAGGGCGATGACGGAATTTACGAGAGAAACGGTGAGAAATTCCACTTTACCATCCAGGTTCGTGAGTACGAGGAAGAGCGTGTGGACATTGCAAACCTGTGTGCCAATATGCTGAAGGCAGCAGGTGTGGATATGGAAGTGGTTCTGGTTACAAAGTTTGACTGGCAGGCAGGCTATAATGGATTCCTTTACGGCAACGCATCCCAGTTTGACGCTGACCAGTTATATTCCGAGTTCGTAACAGGAGCAAGCAACAATACCATGAGCTATAGCAATGCCGAGGTTGATGAGCTTCTGAAGGCTGCAAGACATGAGAAGGATCCGGAGGCAAGAAAAGCAGATTATGCAGAATTCGAAGAGGTTTACGCAGAAAATCCGGGTATCGTGCTGACCTGCTATCTGGAGGGCAATTACGTAGGAATCAAGGGACTGGAAGGCTTGAATACAACGAGAGTTCTTGGACATCATGCAGTTGGTGTGTTCTGGAATATTGAAGACTGGACATTGACCAGATAAGTTTAGTAAGAGTATGGGGCCGTTGCAGCATGCGATTGGCCCCGTTTTCAGAAGGAGGAAAGAGAGCATGGAACCACTCTTAAAGCTGGATCATTATTCCGTCAGCTTTCAGACATCTATGGGAGAAGTGCAGGCAGTCAGAGACGTCAATCTGACGCTGAATAAAGGAGAAGTTCTGGCAGTTGTGGGCGAGTCGGGATGCGGAAAAACAGTCATGTGCCAGTCTATTATGAAACTCCTTCCCAAAACAGCGAGAATAAAATCAGGAACGGTGTCTGTCAACGGGACTGATATTACCAACTATAAAGAAAAGAAAATGAGAAATTTAAGAGGGCCGGTACTGTCGATGGTGTTTCAGGATCCCATGACCACGCTGAATCCCACGATTCCCGTAGGAAAGCAGATCGAGGAAGCTATTTTACGGCATGAAAAGGTTTCCCGGGAGGAGGCCAGAAAGCGCGCTATTGAAATGATGGATCTGGTGGGGATCACGCAGCCGGAATACCGTTATTCCCTTCAGCCTCATTATTTTTCAGGAGGAATGAGACAGCGCTGTGTTCTGGCCATCGCTCTGGCAACGTCACCGGAGCTCTTATTTGCGGATGAGCCTACTACGGCCCTGGATGTGACGGTGCAGGCAAAGATCCTGGATCTTCTGCTGGAGATCAGGGATAAGACGAATATCGGCATTCTGTTTATTTCCCATGATCTCGGCGTAGTGGCGAGAATCGCGGACAGAGTGGCGGTCATGTATGCAGGAAAAATTGTGGAAATAGGAACTGCGGAGGAAATTTTCTATCATCCCTGTCATCCCTACACCTGGGGACTTTTGTCAGCTCATCCGGCTCTGGCAGCAGACGGGGGAAAGCTTCACAGCATTCAGGGAATGCCACCGGTGATGCTGAATCCGCCGCCAGGGGATGCGTTTGCAGAGCGGAATCCCTATGCGATGAAGATTGACTATGAGAAGGAACCGCCGATGTTTCAGGTGTCTGACACCCACTGGGCAGCTACCTGGCTGTTGGATGAGCGTGCGCCGAAGGTGGAGCCTCCAATATCTCTGAAAAGGGTTGAGTGAATGATGAAGGATGAAATAATACTTAAGGTTGAAAATTTAAAACAGTATTTTGTGATTAATAAGCATCTGACGATTAAGGCGGTGGACGATGTTTCCTTTCAGGTACGAAAAGGAGAGGTTTTTGGCCTGGTGGGAGAGACCGGATCGGGAAAATCCACGGTTGCCCGAACGATCATGGGGATCTATCCGCCCACCGGAGGAAAGGTTTTCTTTAAAGGATATGAGCTGACGGACAAGAAAAGCTATCAGCAGAATAAAGCTGATATTCAGAAAAATATCCAGTATATTTTCCAGGATTCGGCGGCGTCTCTGAATCCGAGAATGGCGGTGGAAAAAATTATAGAGGAGCCGCTGAAGGTTACGAAAACCATAACCGATAAAGCGAAGCGCTCCGAGCGGATTGACGAGCTTCTGGAGCAGGTGGGACTGGATAAGACCTACCGCACGAAATATCCGGGAGAATTATCCGGCGGACAGCGGCAGCGTGTCGCCATAGCCAGAAGCCTGAGCGTAAGTCCCGATCTGATCATCGCGGACGAGCCCATTGCTTCTCTGGATATTTCCATACAGGCGCAGATCATCGGACTTTTCCAGGAGCTGCAGAAAAAATACGGATTTACGTTTTTGTTTATTGCCCATGACCTGGCTATTATCCGCTACATTACCTCCCACGTGGGAGTTATGTATCAGGGCAGGCTGCTGGAGGTGGGAGCCACAGAGAAGGTGTTCAAAAATCCGCAGCACAATTATACGAAGGCGCTGCTCTCCGCCGTGCCGGTGCCGGATCCCGTCTATGAGCGGAGCAAAACGATCGTGGAATTTATTCCCGGCGACAGGGAGCTGAGCGGAGAAATGACAGAGACGGAGGAGGATCATTTCGTCCTCAAATAGTGAGTTTGTGAAGCGGCGGCCTTTTTCTGTCAAACCGCGGCAGATTTCTCAGGTGACATGTCAAAATTGTCTGTTGATTCTGAAAAGAATATGCTAAAATGACAGACAGGTAATTGTAAAAATGGAAGTGGTGGCTGGGATGCGGAAATGGTTTCGGAGCAGGAGTCTGATCCAGAAGATTATGTGGATGATCATTCTGGTACTGATTTTCCCTACATTTATGATTTGTGCTTTTTACTATAATTCTTACCGGAATTCTCTGATAAAGGATGCAGACGTATCCCTGAAGGAGGATATGGACAGAGCCGGGAATCAAATGGAAAAAAATCTGGACATTGCCCAGAGCGTTATGGATGAGATCGTATACGGTCAGGAGCTGATCTATTTTCTGGACGCAAAAAATAATTTGAGCCAGAGGGAAATCAGCAATTTTATGGAGAGCATGGAACGGGAATGGATCAATATCCGTTATACGTATCCAAACCTGTTTGAGCGGATGAATATATATTCTTCCAATGACCAGGTAGTCATGAATATGAAGAATAATTGGAAGCTTACGCTTTCTCCGATGGAGCTTTTTGCGGAGGATATTTCTTCGGATGCGCCGGTCTGCTACGGAGCTCCCAGAAAACCCACGGAGATCATACGGAGCCAGGAGAGCAGCAGGCTGCAGATCATAGATGACGCAGGCCTGGCGCTGCCGATTTATCTTCCGGTTAAAAATGTGAGCACCGATGAGGTCATTGGAGTGGTTGAGCTGGATATGCCCCTGGAAAAGCTGATGGACGTCAACGAGATAGAGAAGAGCATTCCAAACGGGCTGTTCGTACTCTTTGACCAGAGAGAGGAGCTGGTCTATCAATCCGGTGAAATCAGCGAAAAGGAGGCTGCCCGGATCGCATCAGGTCCCCGGGACTCCATTTTTTCTGCGGAGATGGAGAAGAAGGAGTACAGCGTGTTTGGAAAGACAAACGACAGAACCGGAATCACGTATGCTATGCTGGTGGATCAGGCGTCTGTTGTAAAGGCTGCCCGGGATATGATCTGGAAGGTAGGGATTGTGGCCGTCCTGGGGATTCTCTGTATTTTGGCGATGACGTATCTGCTTTTGTCAAGGATGCTGAAGCGCCTGGTGGTCATGGACGATGTCATGGGCAAGGTGGAAACCGGTGATTTTGAAGTCCTGATAGAAGACGACGGCTACGAGGATGAAATTTCCAGAATGAAGCGCCGGTTTAATCAGATGACGCGAAGACTGAACAGCGTTATCCGGGAAATGGTGGAGAAGGAGCAGGCGCAGAAGGAGGCGGAGCTTCGGGCGCTGCAGGCGCAGATCAATCCTCATTTCCTTTACAACACACTGGAGACGATGCGGATGCAGTGTGAATACGACCGGTATTATAAGATTAGCAAAAGCCTTCTGGCCTTAGGAGATATATTTCGATATACGATGAAATGGAAGGGGTACGAGGTGCCGTTTTCCCAGGAGTGGGCGAATCTGGAGAATTATATCTCCATTATGGCCCTTCGCCTGGATGATGATTTCACATATGAGCTGTCCTGTGAAGAGGAAGCTCAGAAGGTAATTGTGCCGAAGATGCTGCTGCAGCCCATTGTGGAGAACAGCTTTCAGCATGGCTTTAAGGGCGTGGCGGCTCCCTGGGAACTGAAGGTAGCTGCCGGAATGAAGGACGGACTTTTGGAAATTGTTATTGAGGACAACGGAAGCGGGATTCCCGGGGAGAAGCTGGCGCATATGCAGGCGTGTATCCGGGAGAGGAGATCGTTTTCCGATCAGGAGGGCCGGCAGTCCATCGGAATTATCAATGTTGTTCAGCGGATGGACGGAGTATGTCCGCCGGGCAGTGACGTCGAGATTCAGAACCGGGCGCAGGGCGGTATCAGAATTAAAATAAGGATCATATCGGAGGATGTGTAATGTTTCGGATATTGGTAGCGGATGACGAAAAGGTAACAAGGCGGGGAATTGTTGCCATGCTGCAGCGGGGACTGAAGGAGGAGATCGAATGTCTGGAGGCAGGAAATGGTCAGGAGGCTCTGGAAATTGCCAGGCGTACGCTGATCCATCTGATCGTGACCGACATTTGCATGCCGCTTTTAAGCGGCCTGGAATTCGTGCAGGAGCTGCAGAAGACAGATCCGCAGACTACGGTGATTATTATTTCAGGATATGAGAATTTTGAATTTGCAAAACAGGCGGTGCGTCTGGGGGTAAAGGATTACATCCTGAAACCGGTGAATAAGGAGGAGCTGCTGGGCATTGCGGAGAAATGTCTGGCGGATATTCAAAAAAAGCAGATGGAGGCGCGGCAGCTCTATATAGAAAGCCGGCAGAATAAAAAGCTAATAGACTCCATTAAGCGGGAAAGCTTTCTGGAGCTGTTTTCGGGAAAGAGGATAAGCGAGTCCCTGGACAGGCTTGCATCCTTTGGGATAAGGCTGGATTCTCCTTTTTTTCAGTGCGCGATAGTGGAATACGAGATGAAGGAAGAATTCGATGAGGTGATAGATTTTGCTGTGGAAAACATCGTGGATGAAACACTGGAGAAATATTTCTCCGGATGGTTTTTGACGATTCCATACTGCAGAGGCAGTCTGGCATTCGTTGCTCAGATGGAGGAAATGGAGCAGTCGGAAGCAGCAGGGGCGGCGCTTTTGAAGGCGGTCCTGAACATCGAAAAATATACCAGAATAAAATCGGTGGTGGGAATGGGAAGTCTGGCATTTGAGCCGGAAAATATTTCCGTTTCCTTTGAAGAAAGCCGGTCTGCTGCGGAATTTAAGATTTATGACGAAAACCGCAGGCTGCTTCTGTACAGCCAGATTCCCCCTGGGGAAATGGATGCGGAGGCTTTAAGTACAGATTTCGCCCATCTGTTCCGAACTGCGGAGGAAGCGGAAATCTTATCTGTCTTCCATAAGCTGTTACGTATGCCGATGAGCATAGAGAGCATGAAGGGCCTGCGGAATGCTTATCATGAACTGTATCAGCTTGCTTCGGGACAGCTTTCGGACTGCCTTTCCTTTTCTCAATTGTGGAGTCCCTTTGAACTGCGAAGAGAAGCCGGGCGGATGGTGCAATGCATAAAGGAAGTGCAGGAAAACGGAGAAGAGGAGGAAAACAATCAGCTGATTCAGGAGATTATTCGTTTTACGGTGAAGCATGTGACGGAGGATATTGATCTGAATTATATAGCGGAGCGCTTTGCCAAGACGCCCGGATACGTGGGAATGCTGTTTCGGAGAGGCGCCGGCTGCGGATTTAATGAGTTTGTCACAGGAGAAAGGATAAAAAAAGCAAAAAAACTCCTGAAGGATCCCACGGTTTCTGTACAGCGGGTGGGAGAACTCTGCGGATATTATAATCCAAAATATTTTTCCGTTGTGTTTAAAAAGGTAACCGGGATAAGCCCGAGAGCTTACCAGAAAGGGCAGGGGGAGAAATAGATGGGATATAAAAAAAGAATTGCGGCCTTATGCATGGCGCAGGCGGTTCTGGCGGCAGGATATACCGGAGATACGGCCTGGGCTGCGGAGGCAGCGGCAAGCCAGGAGGCGGAGACAAATCAGGCTGTGGAGGCAGCGGCAGGCCAGGAGGCGGAGACAAATCAGATTGCGGATTCTGGTATAAAGCTTGGTATTACGCTATACAGCCTTCAGAATGAATATACGGTACGCTTTGCCAACGCCGCGGCGGATTATGCCGGGGAAAAGGGAATTGAGCTTCAGATCTATGACGGCAATTATGATGCAGAGCTTCAGATTAACCAGGTAAAGCAGATGCTGGAGGACGGAGTGGACGGGCTGATACTGAACCCCCAGGAGGCGGTAAGGTGCAGTGAATGTGTGGATGCCGCGGTGGAGGCAGGGGTGCCGGTGATTGCGGTAAATACCAGAGTGGAGAATGACGGCATCACCAGCTACGTCGGCTCGGATGATGTGGAAGCCGGGGAAATGATCATGGAGAGGGCGGCGGAGGCGCTGGCGGGGAAAGGGAATGTGGTGATCCTGGAGGGACCTCTGGGGCAGTCCGCACAGCTTGACCGTCTGCAGGGCATGAAGAATATCCTTAAAGAAAATCCGGGTATTCAGGTGATCGGAGACAAAACGGCTAATTGGTCCCGGCTGGAGGCTCAGACTGTCATGGCAAAATGGCTGGATACCTTTGACCGGATTGATGCCGTAGTAGCGGAAAATGACGATATGGCTCTGGGGGCAGTGCAGGCCATAAAAGATGACGGCCGGATTCCGGGGGAGGACATTCTGGTTGTCAGCATTGACGGCTCTGAGGATGCACAGGCCGCCGTACAGGAGGGCAGTATTCTCATGACGGTGTACCAGAATGCGGAGAAACAGGCCTGCGTGGCGATAGATGTTCTTCTGCAGGCTCTGGCGGGGGAGGAGGTTTATCCGGAATATCAGGTTCCGCTGACGCCGTATATGGTCTGCTCATAAGAGTACATATATTTACAGGATAGAAAGGGTTTCATTTTGCGAATTGAAAAACTGATTCGCAAAAATGGAACCTTTTTTTATATTTTTGAACCTTTTTTGTATCCGGCATTTTATAGAATAAAGCTACGATTAACCGAAAGAAGCATTTTAAGAAAAATGAAATAAAAAGAAAGAGAGGTTAAAGAAAATGCTTAAATACTATGGGGCGGATGCGGAATTTTCACTGGAAGGAAAAACGGCGATTATCACAGGAGGAGCGGCAGGCATCGGACATGCAACTGCAACGTTTTTTGCAAAGAAGGGAGTAAATCTGGTTCTTGCAGACTTAAATCCGAATGTGGACGCAATGGCGAAGGAGCTTTCCGAAGCATCAATCGGTGTGGCAGGAGACGTCACCGATGACGATTACAGAAAGGAAGTTCTTGCAAAAGCGGTGGAGACCTTCGGGAAGGTAGATATTCTGGTCAACTGTGCCGGAATCGTGGCTCTGGAAAAGGCAGAAATTATCAGTGAAAAGGACTGGGACAGAACGATGAATATCAATCTGAAGGCATCCTTTATGATGGCTCAGATGATGGGAAAATATTTTATTGATAACCAGATCAACGGCTCTATCGTGAACATGGCATCCCAGGCAGGTGTAATCGCCCTGGATAAGCACGTTGCTTACTGCGCGGCTAAGGGTGCAATCATTTCCATGACAAAGGTGATGGCTTATGAGTGGGGCAAATACGGCATCCGGGTCAATGCAGTTTCTCCTACCGTAGTATTGACGGAGCTGGGACATAAGGCCTGGGACGGTCCTGTGGGAGATGCATTCAAGAAGGAAATGCCGTCAGAGCGTTTCGCAGAACCGGATGAGATTGCAGGTACGATTGCCTTCCTCTGCAGCGGAGCAGCAGGTATGATCACAGGACATAATCTGTTGGTAGACGGCGGATATACCATTAAATAACCGCAGAGATTAAAAAAGGAAAGGCAGAGCAGAAAAGAAAAACCGGAAAAATAAAAAAGCAGGGGATATTTTATTTGAGGACAGAAAGGAGAAAATAATGCAGCGTATTTTAAATGATCCTGATGATATTGTAGATGAAATGCTGAAGGGTTTTCTGAAGGTACACAGTGATATTGTGGAGGCAGCGGAGAATCCCAGAGTGGTAAAGGTGAAAAAAATGAAGGAAAACAAGGTTGCCGTTGTAACGGGCGGAGGTTCCGGACATAAACCTGCGTTTATCGGATACGTGGGTGAAAATCTCTGTGACGCAGCGGCGGTGGGAGAAATCTGTTCCTCGCCTACGGCGGCGGCTTTTCTGGATGCCTTTAAAGCAACGGATCAGGGACAGGGCGTTGCCTGTCTGTACGGAAACTATTCCGGCGACAACATGAACGTAAAAATGGCGGTGAAGATGGCGAAAAGAGCCGGAATCACAGTAAAGACCGTGGTGGCAAACGATGACGTTGCATCCGCTCCCAGAGATCAGAGAGAAAAAAGAAGAGGCGTTGCCGGAGAAGTCCTGATGTGGAAGGCCGGAGGAGCCAAGGCTGCAATGGGAGGTACTCTGGATGAGGTGATTGCGGCGGCCCAGAAAGCAATCGACAATACCAGAAGCGTCGGTATCGGCCTTACGCCGTGTACTCTTCCGGCGGTGGGACATCCGAACTTTGAAATTAAAGAAGGAACGATGGAGGTCGGAATCGGACATCACGGGGAGCCGGGAATTGAAGTATGTGAGATTGAGACGGCTGCTCAGATGGCAAAACGTATGGTTGACGTGGTTGTTCCGGATTATCCTTTTGCAGAAGGAGACGAGGTCGTTGTTCTGGTATCCGGACTCGGCGCAACGCCGGTAATGGAGCTGTATGTACTTTACGACGAAATTGACAAGCTCCTCCGGGAAAAAGGAATTAAGACTCATAAAGCGTATGTAGGAAATTATTTTACTTCCCTGGAGATGATGGGCGCCACCCTTACCATAATGAAGGTAGATGATGAGCTGAAGGAACTGATCGACATGCCTGCAAACAGTATGGGATTAACCCAGGTATAACAGGTTACATAGTAAAAGAAGAGGATGGAAAATATGAGTACATTTAGAAATAGCGAAGGAAAGCCGATTTTGCTGGCAATGGTAAAGGCAATTCAGGAGAATAAGGATTATCTGGCGGAAGTGGACGGACTGATCGGCGACGGCGACCACGGCATGAATATGAACAAAGGCTTTACCGTATTTGAAAAACGGTTCGGCGACAAAGAATTCTCCTTCACCGAGGGTCTGGATGAGCTGGGAAATATTCTTTTTTCTGAAATCGGCGGTTCTATGGGACCGATCTATGGAACAATCCTGATGGATATGGCTTCGGAAGGGGAAGAGCTTGAGGTCATCGGTACGGCAGAGCTGGGACAAATGCTGGCTGCCGGTCTGAGCGGACTTCAGGAAATCGTGGAAGCTCAGGTCGGAGACAAAACTTTGGTGGATACCCTGAGTCCGGCGGTGGATACCCTGAGAGCCGGAGCAGAAGCAGGAAAAGACTTTCAGGAGGTTCTGGAGGAGATGAAAAAGGCGGCGGCAGAGGGAAGAGATTCCACTAAGGATATGGTTGCCAAATTCGGCCGTTCCAGCCGTCTGGGTGAGCGCTCCAGAGGAGTTCTGGATGCAGGCGCTACTTCCTGCTGTATCATCTTGACAGCAATGGCCGATTCCATTATCAGTCTGCTGTAATTCGAAGGGGGTGGCTGACCATGACAACATGGGAAAGAGTAAAAGCAACTCCAAGATGTGACTGGCCTGTTGCCGACAGAGAGCTGTCAGGCGTAGGCAACTTTGTGGGGCTTTACGGCGGTGAACATATTGCAGCGACAGAATTTGTAATCGGTGCGACCTTAGTGCAGTATGGGTGCTCCGCCACTGATATTCTGATCGGTCTTGCAATCGGAAATATTCTGGCGGTGCTTACGTTTACCTTTTTGTGTGCAACGATTGCTACAGATACAAGATTGACCCTTTACACCTATCTGTACAGGATTCTGGGAAAAAAGATGCAGAAGGTTTATAATCTGGTGTGGGGAATTGGATTTTCGGCCCTGGGAGCAGCGGGTATCTGTATCTCGGCAACGGCGATCCGGCGTGTTTTGAATGTTCCGATTCAGCATGAATGGTATCCGACCAGTATTAAGTTTGTATTGATCGTAGTGATTCTTGGAACGGTGATTACGATTATAGCCGCAAAAGGCTTTGAGGCGGTGGCAAAGTTTGCCTCCACCTGTGTGCCGTGGATGATCGTGCTTTTCTTCCTCGGTATCATCATTACGCTGCCGCAGCTTCTTGAAGCCACCGGGTTCGGCCCGATTCATTCCGCCGGAGATCTGATGCGCCTGCTCAATGAGCACGTATGGGTGGCGCAGCCTGTGGCGGACGGACAGAAGCTGGGCATTATCCATGTAATCGGTTTTGCATGGACCTGCAATGTGGCGTGGCATTTTGCTTTGAATGATATGTCTCTGCTGCGTTTTGCAAAGAACTATAAGTATGGATTTACCTCGGCGGTGGGAATGTTCGTAGGACATTTCTTTGCATGGTTAAGTGCGGGCATCATGGGAGCAACTGCTTCTATCCTGCTGAGCACTCCTCTGGCAAATCTGGATTCGGGAGAAGTGACCTTTGCAGTGCTGGGCTATTCCGGGCTGCTGGCGGTTATTATTGCAGGATGGACCACGGCCAATCCTACCTTTTACCGGGTAACCCTTTCCCTGAATGCGATTTTCAAAAAACTCAGCCATAAGCAGGTGACGTATATCGCGGGATTCTTTATAACGCTGGCGGCGTGCTTCCCGATTGTACAGAGAGCGGCGGATATTCTCACCTTCCTGGGTCTGGCGGTGGAGGGAGTAGGCGCGATCTGTATTACGGAGCACTACATTTTCCCCAAAATCGGATATACCAGATATTGGAACCTTTACAGGAAAAAGGATATTAACTGGGCGGCCACCCTATCCTGGGGAATCAGTATTTTGTTTGTGATTGCGATGATCATTGCCCGTCCGATCCACCAGAATTTCTGGTTTATTCCGAACTACGTGATTTCCATGGTGAGCTACATTATTCTTGCAGGTCTCATGGGAGCGAAGGAGAAATATCCTGAGGAAGAGGCGGAGGAGATGGAATATGAGGCGGCGCTTCAGCGCTATGTCAACAATCTTCAGCCTGAAGAAAAGGAAAAGCCGGTTCCGGCCGCTGCAAAGGTATTGCGGGCTCTGGCGTTTGCAGACCTGGCGGTACTGGTGGCGCTTGGAATCGTCTGTTCCCTGGGAAATATGGACTTAGATTTGTTTAAAACAGCGGCATTCGGACTTTCTCTTGTATATTTCGTGTGCAACGGAATTTCCATGGTGATGATTTACCGGAAGGGGTCGGAAATTGACGAGAGAAGTGCGAAGGAAATTTTGGAAAGTGAGTATGATATAAAATGCGAATAGCGATTGGATGCGATGAGGCGGCATATGGCCTCAAGGTTATCATTATGAATCATCTGAAAGAAAAAGGAATTGAAGTGGAGGATTTCGGCGCCGACAAGGGAGAAGTGATTCTTTATCCCGATGTTGCGTACAAGGTTGCAGATCAGGTGGCGGCCGGAACGTATGAGAGAGCGATTCTGCTCTGCGGAACCGGAATCGGCATGAGCATCTGTGCGAACAAGGTTCCGGGAGTCCGGGCCGCGGTCTGCCATGATCCTTTTTCAACGGAGCGTTCCCGGAAGAGCAATGATGCACAGATCATGTGTATGGGGGAACGGGTCATCGGGCCGGAGCTTGCAAAATATCTGGTGGACATCTGGCTTGGATGCGATTTCGCCGGCGGCGGATCTGCGCCCAAGGTGGAGCGGATCAAGGAACTGGAGCAGGAGCATATCAGAGCTGCGTTATCAAAAAACAATGCGGTATGATGGAGAGTGCCGATGATATTAAAAGTATTCAAATTTGAAAGACTCAGGGGCTGTGACAAATCACAGCCCCTGTTACTATTACAAAATAATAGTTAATTATTTGGGAACTTAATCTGGGAAGGATATGCCCATTTCTGGAGCTCTTCAAGCGGCATAATGGGCGCTTCTTTTCCGCCGTTTATTGCGAGAATGTGATGATAAACCTCAGCCAGTTCTTCAATATAGCAGGCTTTCAGATAAGCGTTGTCTATGCTGTCTGCATCTACCGCCACCGCGCCGTGAGCACTCATAAGGATGGAGTCGGCATCTTTCAGTGTAGAGGCAACGTTTTCAGCCAGCTGCGGTGTACCTGCACGTCCGTAAGGCGCCACCGGAATAGTATGATTTTTATTGTTGATCGCCATCATTTCGTTGATAAAGGGCGGGATAGGCCTGTTCAGTGTAGCGAATACAGTAGCATATTTTGAATGAGTATGGACGATATTCCATACATCCGGACGGGCCTCATAAATTGCAATATGCATGAGAACCTCACTGCTGGGGCGCAGCCCTGTAATATTTTCGATTACATTGGCATTCATATCGATAACGATCATATCATCAACAGTCAAAAGTTCCCGGTCAACTCCGGAAGGAGTCACAACGATGTAGCCGGTTTCTTTGTCGCGCATGGAAAAATTGCCGGCCTTGTGTTTGCAAAGTCCCTCTCGCTGCGCTTGACGGCCAATGCGGATTACTTCGGATTTCAGCTGTTCTAACATGAGTAATATTCCTCCTTTAATTTTAAAATAGTTTAATTAATCAGGCAGATGTTCTGTCTGTTTTCATCTGAAACATAATATTTCCTGCAGTGGAGGCCTCGATGGGGAAAGGAATGACTTCTTTTCCGGTGTATTCCTCCGTTAGGCGGTTGAGGAATGCATTTTTTGCTCCCCCTCCGGTGATATAGATTTTTTGATAGGTTTGACCAGTTACTTTTTCCAGAGCACTTATGGAATGGTGATAGCTGGCTGCAAGAGAGTGATATGCACAGCTGAAATAATCGCCGGTGCTTTCAGGAAGAGCCTGGCCGTGTTCTGCCAGATACTGCCGCATTGCCTGGGACATGCTGGCAGGCGCATTAAAGAGAGGCAGATTGGGGTCGATCAGGAATTTATAGCCGCTTTCCTCTGCTTTTTTGACAATCACATCGAAATTTTCTCCGGGACACAATTCACTTCGTAACTGTTCGACAATCCACATTCCCACAATATTTGTAAGGTAACAGATGTATTCAAGTCCACTCTCATTGGAAAAACCTGCCCTGGCGCCCTCTATGCTGAGGATGGGATGATCAAGGCGAATCCCGAGTAAAGACCATGTGCCGGAGGAAATGTAGAGCTGATCCTGCTCCATGGGGATGACGCTGATGGCAGACTGGGTGTCATGGGTAGCGCAGAGGATGACGTCGCAGGAACCGCCCACCTCTCTGGCAATCTCAGGACGGAGAGTCCCCATCAAAGTTCCGGGTGACCGAAGCTCCGGGAAGAGGTGCTCGGGGTAACCGAGCAGCCGAATTAATTCGGGATCAAACTGTCTGGTGCGCGGATCAACAAGGCTGGTAGTGGAATTGTTTGTTGCTTCTTTCATTTTCACACCGCTCAGACGGTAGAGCAGATACTCCGGCATCATCAGAAAGTCCGTAGCGTGCTCAAGCCTGCCTTTGATCTTGTCACTGTAGAGCTGATAGATCGTATTGTAAGGACCATATTGATAACCGACTCTTTTGTATATTTCATCGAAGGGGATAATTTCGTGAACCTTTTGCACGGCTTCTTCTGTCCGGTAATCCCGGTATGTATAGCAGGGCAGGATTTCACTGTCTCCATTCATCAGGACGTAATCACCGCCCCAGGTGTCTACCGAAAGGCTGCGGATGTCGGGGTACAGTGAGAATGCACATCGAATTCCATTTATTACTTCGCTATACAGACGTTCGATATCCCAAATCAAATGACCGTCTTTTTTGTCAGCTCTGTTAGAAAAGCGATAAACCTCACGTAAACGGATTTTTCCGTTCTCGAGCCATCCGACTATATGACGCCCGGAAGTGGAACCGATATCTATGGCCAGATAATAATCCATGAATATTCCTCCTTTAAAGTATGTTATCTTCTGGGGTAAAGTATAGCATATTCGAAAAATAGTATAAATTGGCAATACTGAATAAAAAAATCGGGGCCATTCAAAAAGATAATTTCGAGAAGTGCACAAAAATATTTTATAGTATTGACAAATAAAGTGAATATGCATAAAATATTTTATAATTAGATTTAACAAGAAACGGTCATTATGCACATAAGTGACAAATGGCACCGAGGGGGATCCTGAGATGGAAGAGGACTCTTCCGTCCTGAGATAAATATTTAAAAAAAGGAGAAATGACAACATGAAAAAACAGAAAATTATGGCTTTATGTATGACTGCAGTTATGACTGCTTCTCTTGGCATGACCGGTATGGCTGCTGAGCTTCCGGAAGGATATGAGGTCCTGAACGGATACAATCCGGCAGATTTCGTTTCCGAAAAAGATCCGTCAGAATTCAAGATGGCTGTTATCGTAAAAGGCGTTGCTGAATGGTTCTCACGTCTGGAGGAAGGCGTTCTTCAGTTCGCTGATGAATATGGCGTAGATGCTACGGTACAGTTCCCGGCAACGACAGATGCGGCTTCACAGCTGGAAATTATTGACTCCCTGCTGACTCAGGATTATGATGCGATCATCGTTGTTCCGAATGATGCGACTGCACTGGAGGAATCCTTTGCAAATGCACTGGATAATGGCGTTGTTGTTATCGGACATGAAGCATCTAACCTGACAAACTGCCTGTATGATACAGAGGCGTTCAATACAGAGCAGTATGCACAGGCTCTTGCAGAAGGTCTGATCGAGGCTACAGGCGGATCAGGAACATATGCTATCATGGTTGGCTATACCACTTCCATTACACATATGGAATATGCGAACGCAGAAGTTGAGTATCTGAAAGAGAATTGCCCGGATCTGGTGCTTCTGAATGATGAAATCCCGACATGTGAATCTCAGGAATCCACCACGACTGCTTACGAGCAGGCAAAACAGATCCTGAAGAGCAACCCGGATCTGAACGGATTTATCTGCCACTGCTCAACAGACGCAGGCGGTATCGCACAGGCTGTTGTTGAGATGGGTCTGCAGGATCAGGTCAAGATCATTGGTTCAGGCGTTCCGTCTTCCTATGCAGACGAACTTAAGGATGGTACGATCTACAGCGTTACTACATGGGATCCGGCACTCTCTGGTTATGTTGCATGCTTGACTGCATACAACGTACTGACAGGTGTTCCGGTAGGTCAGGGCTCAGATCTGTCCGCAGATGGCGTTGCTCCGGGCTATGAATCAGTAAATCTTGTTGTGGGTGCTAACAACTGTCTGATCGGTAATGCTCCTTGTATCGGAACTGCTGAGAACGTAGATGAGCTGTTTTAAGTTCACTTTCTCTAGGGTCGAATAGGATTAGAAAGTATTTGTAGTGCTGCCAGGCTGTTATTGCAGCCTGGCAGTTTTTTGAAAAATATTGGTGAGAGGAGAGATCATCAGTGTCTGAATATATTTTAAGTTGCAAGGGGATTAATAAATCCTTCGGAGGAGTTCATGCGCTGAAGAATGTAGATCTGAACGTAAAACGGGGAGAAGTACACTGTCTTGCCGGCGAAAACGGATGTGGAAAATCTACAATTATTAAAGCAATTTCCGGCTTTCAGCCGCAGGATTCAGGAACAATAGAGTTTGACGGAAAGGTTTATGACGAATTGTCGCCGTCTGTATCTATTGATCTGGGGATTCAGGTTATTTACCAGGATCTTTCCGTTTTTCCGAATCTTACAGTACAGGAGAATCTGGCTATCAATACAGTGCTGTCAAATAAGACAAAGATTTACAATCATAAAAAACAGCGGGAAATCGCAAAAAAAGTTATGGAAACCCTGAATCTGGATCTGGATCTGGATGCCAGAGTAGAACAGCTTCCGGTAGCATCAAAGCAGTTAATTGCAATTGCAAGAGCTTTATATGCAAAAGCGAAATTTTTGATTCTGGATGAGCCGACCACAGCGCTTACAAGAAAAGAAGTTGACCGGCTGTTTGAAATTATCAGAGGACTGAAAGAACAGGGACTGACAGTTTTATTTGTATCTCATAAACTGGATGAGATGTATGAAATTTCTGACAGCATTACAATTATGAGGTCAGGAGAGGCTGTGTATACCGGTTCTATGAAAGAATTGAGTGAGGATGATTTTACTCATTATATGACAGGCCGTGACTTTGACAATGTGGATGACAAGCAGGCGGAAGGCCGTATACAAAGGGATGCGGTGCCGGCGCTGGAGTTAAACAGGTTATCCGGACCAGGGTTCGCAAACGTTTCTTTTGCTGTCTATCCGGGTGAGATTCTGGGAATTACCGGTCAGCTTGGTTCGGGCCGCAGCGAACTCTGCAATACACTTTTCGGCGTATATAAATCTACCGGAGGAACGATTAAGCGTGATGGAAAAGAGGTCAAGATTCGATCTGTGCAGGATGCTACAAAGAATGGCATCGCCCTGGTACCGGAAGATCGTCTGACCGAGGGCCTTTTTTTACCGGTCTCCATAATGGAGAATATTACCGTTGTTAATTTTAATGAGTTTGTCAGACATATGTTGCTGAACCGCGAGAGCCAGGTGGAAAATTCCTCAAAGTGGGTAAAAGAAATACATGTAAAGACAGATGATCATCTGCTTCCCGTGCAGACTCTTTCCGGCGGCAATCAGCAAAAGGTTGTACTGGCAAAATGGCTGTCTACCAATCCCAAGGTTCTGGTATTAAACGGTCCTACTGTTGGCGTGGATATTGGGGCAAAATATGATATCTATCAGCTTTTGAGAAATCTTGCCGCTACAGGTGTTGCCGTGCTTGTTGCATCTGACGATCTGGCGGAGGTGATTCGCCTGTGCGACCGCACCATTGTTATGCGGGGCGGCGTAATGACGGGTGAGATCAAAGGCGATGAGCTGAACACAGAAAATCTGACGAAAGCAATCATGTAATATAAGGGGGGTGAGTTGCTGTGAATAAAAAAATGAAAAGATTACTTGGTAAGAACGAGTTTTATGTAGCATTGATTATTATTATTCTTGCGACGGTTATTCAGGCTGCCTCTGGATTGTTTTTCGCAGTCAATAATGTGGTGGATCTGCTGCGTTCGATTGTTGTTAATGCAATTTACGCGCTCTGTGCATTGCTTGCTTTCGTGAGCACTGGTGCAGATGTATCATTTCCTATGATTGCCGGTATGAGTACTTACATTGTTTTCAAATTGGGTGAGACAACATCACTTCCGGCACCGGTTCTGGTTTTGATTGCACTTTTGATCGGGGCGCTGTGCGGCTGTGTGAATGGTTTCTTTATTGTCAAATTCCATTTTAATTCTCTGATCGTTACGCTTGCGACTTCTTCGATCTGCTACGGAATTGCTTTTGGTGCGTTAAAAGGTGTGCGGATCGATGTACCTGCACAATTTTCAGGCTTTGCAAACTGGAATATCCTGCAGGTAAAAAGCGCGCAGACAGGCTTGGGAGCTTCTCTTCACGGTGGGTTTGCTGTGATGATTTTACTGTACCTTATCGCATATTTCGTTCTTCGCCATACGATGGTAGGACGTGCCGTTTATGCGATCGGAGGCGATGAGATTTCTGCAAGGCGGGCGGGCTTCAAGGTGGATCAGATCCGTTTTGGAATTTTTGTGGTTAATGGTATGATCGCTGTAATCGGCGGATTGTGCTATGCATGTATGTGTAAGAACTGTTCACCGATGGAGTACTATGGCGGTGAGATGATTGTCATTGCTGCTATCGTCCTGGGTGGTGTTCGTCTGACGGGAGGACATGGTTCTCTGCTGGGATGTATGCTTGGTACGTTCCTGCTTGGTATGGTATCCAATTCATTAACGATGATAGGTATTTCTGTATATTATCAGAAGGTATTTATTGGAATTATCATTATCATTGGAGCTTCTGTTGCCGCTGTTCAGGCAAAGAGAGCCATGAAAATCAGTAATGTGGTGAAATCGGAGGGATGAGCATGATTGCAAAGAAAAAAACTCGGATTAACAGTGATTTTTCGAGAATGTTAATCATTTTGGTTGTTCTGCTGCTTTTCGCAGGAATAACGCGTGGCTCAGCCTTTATGAGCCTGGTAAATTTTCAGACGATTGGAAAACAGCTGACAGAGTACGGCCTGATGGCAATAGGTCTTTCCATGGCAATGATTACGGGTGGTATAGATCTGTCGACGGTCTATATTGCCAATCTTTGCGGCGCAGTTGCTTCTTTGATTATGAGTGCCATTGCTCCGGAGGGACAGATTGGCGGCATTGTTGTTGCATGTCTGGTGGCTCTGCTTATCGGTCTTTGCTGCGGTTTTCTGAACGGCTTCCTGGTATCTGTTGTAAATGTTCCGCCTATGCTGGCGACGCTGGGGACCTATGAATTATTCTACGGTATTACAGTCGTATTATCAGATGGAAAATCAATTACCGTAATATCTCAGTTTAAGCAATTTGCTTCAGCGATGGTATTTGGAGTTATCCCACTGCCGTTCGTGATCTTTGTAATTGTGGCGGTGATTTTCTCTATCCTGGTGGGAAAGACGGCATTCGGCAGGAGGATCCACCTTGTTGGTGTAAACGAAAAGGCGTCTTCTTTTGCCGGGATTAAGAATGTCCAGGTGATTACTATGGCATATATGTGCTCTGGACTTTTGTCTGCACTGGCTGGATTGATCAGCTTGTCCCGTGTGGCTTCTGTTAAGGCTGACTTTGGAAGCAGCTACGTTATGATGACGATTTTGATTGCAGTTTTGGGCGGATGCGATCCGGACGGCGGTTCTGGTGAGATTCCGGGAGTTGCAGTAGCAGTTGTTGTACTTCAGGTTATTTCAGCATATCTGAATACAATTTCCTGGATTAATAACTACTATCGTCAGGCTCTTTATGGAATATTGCTTCTCGGCTTTATGACGTATAAGCTGTTCCGTTCTAAAAGCAGAAAATAAAAAGAAAGAAGGAATCTATTATTATGAAGTATGGTATTTATTATTCTTATTGGGAAAAAGAGTGGCATGCAGATTTTATCCCATATGTTACAAAAGTAAAAAAGCTTGGATTTGATATTTTGGAAGTGGCTTGCCATCATTTTCTGGATATGGAGGACGAGTATTTACTGCGTTTAAAGGCAGCGGCAGAGGAAAATGGAATTTTGTTGACCGGCGGATACGGCCCGGATGCAGAACACAATATTTCTTCTTCAGATCCGGCAATCGTAAAGGCAGCCTTTGAGAAATATGAGGCGACTTTCAAGAAAATGAAGACAGCCGGGGTCAGAAAACTGGGCGGTGGTCTCTATTCTTACTGGCCTGCAGATTATTCCAGACCGATGGATAAGCCGGGAGATCTGCAGCGTAGTATCGATAATATCAGAGAACTGGGCGATATGGCGGCAGAGTATGATATTGTCCTGGGGATGGAAGTGCTGAACCGCTTTGAGGGCTATCTTCTGAATACCTGCGAAGAAGCGTTGGATTTCGTAACGAAGGTAGACCGTCCGAATGTAAAGATTATGCTGGATACCTTCCATATGAATATTGAGGAGGACTCTTTCACGGAAGCGATTCGGCTGGCCGGAGACAAGCTGGGACACCTGCACGTAGGCGAGGCAAACAGAAGACCTCCGTTCGCAGGCGGACGCATGCCGTGGGAAGAAATAGGAAAAGCTCTGCACGAAATCAACTATACTGGCGATGTGGTTATGGAGCCGTTCGTTCGTATGGACGGTGAAGTTGGTCAGGATATCCGTATTTGGCACGATCTGTCAAAGGGCTGTTCCGATGAGAAGCTGGATGAAGATGCAGGGGCATCCGTAAAATTCCTGAGGGATTTGTGGGGCTAAGATAGGTCATTCCGGCTAAAAGTATGTGTACAGCAAAGCTGCATTGCTTATAAAATCCCGCAGATATGCGTCCTTGCATACCTGCGGGATTTTTAAAAGGGGAGGATAAGTATTTTTCTTATCTTTTGTATTATCATCGGAGGGGGATCCAATGATAAGAGCATACGCTAATCTCATAAGAAAAGTTTCCGTTCGCTTCTTGAAGCTGTTTTCCTGTGAGATTAGTTATAGTATGACCGGATTTTTTGGGAATATACAGCGGGGACATAAAATTTTGAAAAATATTTTATAGCCTGCTTTTTTCTTTTTCTGTATGGCTGACGGACCGCATAGAAAGTGAATGTTTCGTGAATTAGCCTTGTTTTGCTTGTCAGGCCGGACAAAGTGTTATATAATAATGAAGAATTTTTTGAAAATTAATATTTATTATGAAACAAAGGATGGTATTGCTATGGGATTATTACAGACATGGAGAGATGTAGCATATTCTCAGGAGACAGATAAAAAGCAGCTGCAGCAGTTCTGGTCAGATTATTTCCTGACAGAGAAGGGGATCTATGAGCAGCTTCTGGAGAACCCAGAGGAGGCAGTTTCCGGCACGGTGAAGGAGCTGGCTGAGAAATATGAGATTCCGGTCATGAAGATGGTAGGTTTTCTGGATGGCATCAACGACAGCCTGAAGAAGCCGAATCCAATCGAGGAGATGGAAGAGGATACGGTGGTCAGCCTTGACTTTGACAATGAGCTGCTCTACAAAAATATGGTAGATGCAAAGGCTGACTGGCTTTATAATATTCCGGCATGGGACAAGATTTTTGATGCAGAGAAGAAAAAAGCACTTTACCTTGAGGCAAAGAAAATGAACACGATCGTGAAAGGCCCGAAGGTAGGCAGAAACGATCCGTGCCCTTGCGGCAGCGGCAAGAAATACAAATTCTGCTGCGGAAGGTAAAAGAGCGGAGGATTTGATGCGGAATTGTTTACAAACGGGATGCCTGGCTCTGGGCATCCTTTGTTTTTTCTATTATATTGCGATTGTGATATACGCCGGTTTTCATACAAGCATGTCTTGGCTTTGGCTGTTAGGCAGCGCGCTGTTTCTGTTTCTTTGGCGAGCCATGATTTACCAGTCCCGCCATCCGGAGTCATGGATCCGTTTCCTGACGGGGACACTGGGTATTTTGATTCTGTTGGGTGTTCTGGTGCTTCTTGTGGTTGGCAGCCGTATCGTGGGTGCCATGGCCTCTGCGCCTCAGAAAGAATTGGATTATGTAGTGGTGCTGGGAGCGCAGGTGAGGGGAACGGCTCCGTCCCGGGCGCTTCGTCGGAGGCTGGACCGCGCAGTGACGTATGCGGAGGAAAATCCGGAGACTGTATTTGTGCTCTCCGGCGGACAGGGACCGGATGAAGGGATCTCCGAGGCGGAGTGCATGTACAATTATATGACGCAGAAGGGCATCGAACCGTCACGGCTTCTTCTGGAGGATAAGTCCACCAGTACAAAAGAAAACCTGGTGTATTCGGCGGAGCTGTACGGGTTGAAGAAAGCATCCGTCGGCATACTTTCAAATAATTTCCATGTGTATCGGGCAGTGCAGCTGGCGAAGAAAGAGGGGTATCAGCAAACCTGCGGGATACCGGCGTCGGCGGATATCGGAATGCAGCCGCACAATATTTTGCGGGAAATTTGCTGCGTGCTTGTGGAAGCTGTGAGAGGAAATATCAGACTTTGAATGAAGCGGCGGTTCATTTTCTGCATGCGGAATAAAGCTTATCTGATGCAGGATAAATTCTGAAATAAAATCTGATCATCAGATGCGGGATAAATTTTGATAAATTCTTGACGGATGAAAAACTTTCTGCTATAATAACAGGCAGTTGAAGGTTTTGATTGCTGACGGATTAGTGGAGCACCACAAGGTAATCAAGATAATATTTTTTGTCGACCGTCTGGACAGCATTTGAGCAAAACAAGTGTTGTCCTTTTTTAATGACGGAAAGCAAAGGCCTTCATACAATTTTATATTTATTCTATGAAAGTAGAGAAGATACAGTACGTTAAGTGTCACACGATGGGAAGGTCTTTATGTGAACGAAGGAATTTCTCCGCGTTACGGTATCGCTTCCGCTACTGCGTTAAGACGGATCAGAGAGGTCCCTTTGCGCAGTTTTTTTGTTGCCTCTTATCGGAGGCCGCAAAAAGCAGCAGCCGGCTGGGAAAAGCGATGTCCGTCGAACAACTTAAGGTATTTTTTTATTGCCAAAAGGCAGGAACGAAAGGAGATTTTTAAGCTATGGGATTCAAATCAGACATTGAGATTGCACAGGAAACCGTGATGTCTCCGATTACGGAGATCGCAGCGAAAGCAGGGATCGACCCGAAATATCTGGAGCAGTATGGAAATTATAAGGCAAAGATCGACTACAACCTTCTGAAGGAGTCAGACAAGCCGGACGGAAAGCTGGTACTGGTGACCGCTATTAACCCGACGCCGGCAGGTGAAGGAAAGACCACTACGACGGTAGGTCTGGCAGACGGCCTTCAGAAGCTGGGCAAGAACGTTATGGTAGCTCTCCGTGAGCCGTCCCTGGGACCGGTATTCGGCGTAAAGGGCGGAGCAGCAGGCGGCGGATACGCACAGGTAGTTCCGATGGAGGATATCAACCTTCACTTTACCGGTGACTTCCATGCCATCGGCGCAGCAAACAACCTGCTGGCAGCCATGATCGACAACCATATCTATCAGGGCAACGCGCTGAACATCGACCCGAGAAAGATCACCTGGAGAAGATGTGTGGATATGAACGACCGTCAGCTCCGTTTTGTAGTAGACGGTATGGGCGGAAAGACAAACGGTATGCCGAGAGAGGACGGCTATGACATCACAGTAGCATCCGAGATCATGGCAGTGCTGTGTCTGGCAAGCGACATCACAGACCTGAAGAACCGTCTTGCAAGAATCATCATCGGTTATACATACGGAAAGGTTTCTGAGCAGAAGCCGGTGACCGCAGGCGACTTAAATGCACAGGGCGCTATGTGCGCACTGCTGAAGGATGCCCTGAAGCCGAACCTGGTACAGACTCTGGAGCACGTACCGGCTATCGTACACGGCGGACCGTTCGCAAACATCGCTCACGGCTGCAACTCCGTTATCGCAACGAAGATGGCTCTGAAGCTGGGTGATTATGCGATCACAGAGGCAGGCTTCGGCGCTGACCTTGGCGCAGAGAAGTTCCTGGATATCAAGTGCCGTATGGCAGGCCTGAAGCCGAACGCAGTCGTGATCGTAGCGACGGTTCGTGCGCTGAAGTACAACGGCGGCGTTGCGAAGGCAGACCTGAACAACGAGAACCTTGAGGCACTGGAGAAGGGCCTTCCGAACCTTCTGAAGCATGTAAGCAACATCAAGAACGTATACAAGCTTCCGTGCGTAGTAGCCATCAACGCATTCCCGACGGATACACCGGCAGAGCTGGCACTGGTGGAGAATAAGTGTAAAGAGCTGGGCGTAAACGTTGCACTGTCCGAGGTATGGGCAAAGGGCGGCGAAGGCGGCATCAAGCTGGCAGAAGAAGTGATCCGTCTTGTAGAAGAGCCGAACGACTTCACCTACAGCTATGAGCTGGAAGGAAGCATTGAGGATAAGCTGAACGCCATCGTACAGAAGATCTACGGCGGCAAGAAGGTTGTCCTGACTGCAAATGCTCAGAAGCAGGCAAAGCAGCTTGAGGATCTGGGATACGGCAACTGCCCGATCTGCGTGGCTAAGACACAGTACTCCCTGACCGACGACCAGACGAAGCTGGGCGCACCGACTGACTTCGAGGTAACAGTACGTAACCTCAAGATTTCCGCAGGCGCAGGCTTTATCGTAGCCCTGACCGGTGAGATCATGACGATGCCGGGTCTGCCGAAGGTACCGGCTGCAGAGCGTATCGACGTAGACGAGACAGGAAAGATTTCCGGTCTGTTCTAAAAACTGATACAATAATATCTTGCGCGTGTGATTTCACATCTGCAGGGAGGTATGAAGTATGTTTAAAAATGAAATCGAAGCAGTAGGGAATACTGCGAAGGGAAAAGTAAATTTACTGGAAAAAAATATGACGGGATATGTGCTGATGTCGATTCTGGCAGGACTGTACATTGCATTCGGCAGTATCCTGATGGGCTTTGTGGGCGGCTGTCTGACCGGACAGCCGGCTCAGAAGCTGGTTTGCGGAATCGTCTTCTCGGTGGGGCTTTGCTTTGTCACGATGGCCGGGGCTGAGCTTTTTACAGGAAACAATTTTGTGATGGCCGTAGGCAGCATGACAAAGGCAGTCTCCTGGGGCAAGACGATTAAGCTTTGGATCGTGTGCTATATCGGCAACCTGATCGGCTCTGTGATCGGAGCGGCTATCTTCACGACCACCGGAATTCCGGGAAGCGGGGACGTCGGCGCATTCTTTGCAAATGCGGCGGCAGCCAAGATGTCCGGCACACCGGCCAATCTGCTTGCAAAGGCAATCCTCTGCAACATTCTGGTCTGCGTTGCGATCTGGTGCGGTGCAAAGCTGAAATCTGAGGGTGCGAAGATCGTCATGAATTTCTGCTGCGTTGGTACTTTCGTGACCTGCGGATTTGAGCACAGCATTGCCAATATGACATTTTTGTCCATCGGCCTGATGAACCCGCACGAAGCAGCCGTAAATCTCGGCGGTTTCTTCTACAATCTTGGTATTGTTACCATCGGAAATATGATCGGCGGCATTTTGTTTGTGGCTGTTCCGTATTTCCTGATTTCCAGAGACAAATAATTTAACAGAACAAAAAAACAGGGGATGCTGAAGAAGGAAGCTTCTTTCTTCGGCATCCCCTGTTTTTGATGGATTCAGTCTGTATTTTGGGCCAGCTCCAGAGCTTTGGCGACGGCCGAGAGCAGCATCTGGGAGGTATACCGGTTTTCCTGGGGACACGTGATGTCTTCAAGGCTCTGCTTTTCCAGGATCTGGGAGGCAATGTGCTCCAGGGAAGGAGAGACCAGAGGATAGGCGGCGGCAGTTGTCTCGCTTAAATTGACCAGCCGGATCGCATTGATGTGATTGCTGTCCACCGTTACCTCAACGTCCACTGCCGAATCTCCCAGTGTGATGGGAGTCGTGTATACTCCTGCCTTGTAGACGGCCGTTTCCAGAGGGGTCTGGAAGGTATCTTCTGTATTTTGGGCGGCGGGATTTTCAGTTGCGGGACTGCCGGAGGTTCCGCTTTTTTTTGCTTTTCCGGAAAACATCAGCACAAGGCAGATGACCAGCAGTACCACAAGAAACAGGAGCATCAGCGTATAGATGATCTCCCGCAGCTTCAGGACGACTATTTTGGGCTTAGAACTCATAGCTTACTCCGATGGCTTTATAGTTACTATATTCTATTTTGTGTGGTCAGGCTTTATGATACCTGATTGAAATTGATTGCAAAAGGGGAAGAATTCGTGGTATGATTTACTAGAACGTGAGTCTGTTTTATGGAGGGAATTTGTAATGGATTATTTAATAACTACTGACAATATGGCAGATCTTCCAGAGGAATATATCAAAGAACACAGGATTCCAACGATGTCCCTGACGTATTTGTTGGATGGAAAAACATACAATGCGGAGAATTCACTCAGCTCTGAGGAGTTTTATAAAAAGATGCGGGAGGGCTGCATGCCTACCACCTCTCAGGTCAATCCCCAGGAGGCAAAGGAGAAGCTGAAGGAGTTTTTGAAAATAAACAGGAATATTATTCATATCGCCTTTTCCAGCGGGCTCAGCGGCACGTACAACAGTGTGCGTCTGGCGGCGCAGGAGCTGATGGAGGAGGAGCAGGACTGCAGGATCACGGTGGTGGATTCTCTGGCCGCATCCATGGGAGAAGGGCTGATGGTTCACAAAGCGCTGGAACAGCAGGCAGCGGGACTTTCCTATGATGAGTTAGTCGAATGGCTGGAAAACAATAAGCTCCATGTGTGCCACAATTTTACGGTGGACGATCTGTTTCATCTGTACCGCGGCGGGCGTGTTTCAAAGACGGCAGCGATACTCGGCACGATGATCAATCTGAAGCCGGTGCTGCATGTGGACGATGAGGGCCATCTGATTCCTTTATCGAAGGTGCGCGGCCGCAAAAAATCCCTGAACGTTCTGGTAGACAACATGGAAAAACAGATGGGAAGCTACAGAGCACAGAACGACGTAGTGTTTATCAGCCACGGCGATTGCTATGAGGACGCCCGTTACGTACAGGAGCAGGTAAAAAAACGTTTTGGCATTGAGAAATTTCTGATCAGCCCGGTGGGGCCGACCATCGGGGCGCATTCCGGCCCGGGTACGGTAGCTTTGTTTTTTATGGGAGATATGAGATAAGGATATATTGCTGCTGAGTATTTGTGTGGGAGGATAATGAAAAACAGCAGATTCAGTAGAGGAGATATCAATGAAGAAAAAAATATCGGCGTTGTTGGCAGCTATTATGCTTGTGACAGTTTCTACCGGGAATGCAGTAGCAGGTGATATAATAATAGATGAAACGGTTCCGGAAGAACTGCAGGCAGAAGATGGGGAATATTCTGATCTTACAGATAATAACAGCTTTCAGATCGATGCAATGGATGAGATCGTGATTCCGGATCAGACAGAGGCGGCAATTGCATCAGGCACTACGGAGAATACGGATGTGCCGGGACTGGACGAAGCTGCCACGGAGAATACAGCCATGCCGGAAACAGAGGAAGCTGCCACGGCAGATGGAGAAGTATCGCTTTATGAGGAGAGTGAAATACTTCTGGGAATAGAGAAGGTTGATACGGCAGAGAATATTCCGGAGACAGAGTTTGGTATAGAATTGATGCAGACTGGGGAAGAGCAGGTGCAGGAAAGCGGATACGCTTCCTGCGCAGTATTTCCCAAAATGCGGGCATATTTGGCTGGTTCTTATACTGATTCTTATGGGGCACAGCTTTCGGAAAATGCCAGGGGGATATACAATGCGATGAAGGCTGCATATGTGGATTCCAGAAAAGCAGTGGGGAATGAGCCAACGCTTTCGATTACCCTGACGTCGGCTTTGGATTTTCAGGATGCGGCAGGGCTGGAGCAGGCAAAAGAGTTGGTTCGGCATAGTATGCAGTCCGCCTATGATGCGTTTATCTATGATTTCCCGGAGGTGTTCTGGATGGGAGCCCCCACCTATTCCTATATATTTTCGGGAAATACTTATCCCAGCTCTATACTTGGAATTACCCTCAAGCCAGGTATGATCTATGCAGGAGCGGGCAGTCAGGTTCCGGCATTTGATGCGGCAGTGTCCAGCGCGTATGCCAATGCCATGAATGGGCAGGATACTTCGACGAGGCAGGGACAGGTAAAAGCAATACATGATTATCTGTGCGGGCTTTTGAATTATAGTGAGGGGACAACAGAGAAGGAAAAAGCGTATGCACATTCTGCGGCGGGAGTATTCCTTTCCAATACAAAAAATGTGGTTTGCGAAGGGTATGCAAAGGCTTTTAAGATTTTATGTAAGAAAGCCGGGATTGAAAGTGTACTGATCGTAGGGTATGCGAATGGACCGCATATGTGGAATTATGTCAGGATGGAAAACGGCAATTGGTACATGGTGGATGTCACATGGGACGATATAAAAAAACAAACGTCAGGTACGACATATCTTCTGGCGGGAAGTACTTCCGTTGGTTATACCGGTTCTACGATCGGAGCGGAGCGTACCGTGTATTCTAATTTTACAGGCAGCTCTTACTCCCAGAGTTTTGCTGTTCCGGTACTCAGCCCCGTGGAATATAGCGGCGAAGCGAATCAGGGGCATCGTCATATCTGGAATACGGTGACAGTGGATGCAACGTGTACCACCGAGGGATACAGTGCTGCCACATGTGAGTGCGGGGCAAGAACTATACAGTATTTTGAGGCGCTGGGACATTGTTTCGATAAGAAAACGTATGTATACAATAATGATGCCACGTGCACGGAGGACGGCACAATGACTCTGGTCTGCGATTACTGTGGAACAGCGGCGGATATGAATACTGCGCCGGGGATAGATGTATCTTTGTATAAAGTGCAGGCGCCGGGAACAGCGAAGGGGCACAGGTACGACAGTTATGTATCAAACCAGGATGCGGACTGGTACAAGAATGGCACCAAGACTGCTGTCTGCGAAAATGGCTGTGGTACAAGGAACACGGTACAGGACAGCGGCAGTGCAAAGATCCCCACGATTTCCTTGAACGCCGCAAGTCTTGTCCTGAAGACAGGACAGTCTACTACGGCGTTAAAAGTCAGCAATCTGGCGGAAGGAGACAGGGTAGTGAGCTGGAGCTCGGCCAATACAAAAATCGTCAGAGTGAATAGTAAAACCGGAAAGATCACGGCACAGAAAAAGACCGGTAAGACGAAGATTACGATAACGCTGCAGAGCGGGCTTACTAAGAGTATTACGGTTAAGGTACAGTCGTCAGCGGTCAGAACCACCAAAATATCCGGTGTGTCGAAAAAAATGACGATTCAGAAAGGCAAAAAAGCGAAACTTACGCCGGTGATCACTCCGATCACCAGTAAAGAGAAGCTCACGTATTCTTCTTCCAATAAAAAGGTGGCCACAGTAAGCGCAAAAGGTGTCATAACGGCAAAATCTTCGGGAAAGGCTAAGATCACAGTAAAATCCGGCGGCAGGAAGATAACGGTTACGGTGACAGTTCCCAAAGTGACAGCCACAAAGATCACCGGAGTCTCCCAGAGTATTACATTGAAACGCGGCAAATCAAAAACATTGAAGCCAGGGCTGTCTCCGGCGGGAAGTGAAGATACCATCAAGTATACTTCATCGAACAGAGCTGTTGCCACTGTTTCATCGAGAGGCAAAATCACGGCAAAAAAAAGGGGCACAGCAGTGATTACGCTGAAAGCAGGAAAAGCAGTAGCAAAGTGTGAAGTGACTGTAAAATAAAAAATGACTGAACGGTAAGGTTCCCGTTTTTTCAAAAAACTATTTCTGTAGTTCGTATAAAAAAAGTAAAAAAGTACATATTACTAACATAACGGCCATGACGGGCGAAGGTATCTGCCCGGGCCGGAATAGATACAGGAATAAAGGAAAAGGAGAACAGGAACTATGAAACGTTGGAAAAAGTACGCATTATGCTTAGCCTGTGTATGCTGTATGGCTGTTTTGACAGGCTGCGGTAACGACAACAAAAATAGCACCGACAAAAAGGAAACGAATACGGCCACAACAGAAAACAATTCGGCGGACAAAAACGGCGCAGATACAGGAAAGAATACTGCGGACAGCACGAATAATAATGCAGAAACTGGCGTGACAGACAACAATACTGCCACAGACAACAATGTAAACGGCGTTACAGACGAAAATGCTGCGGAGAACGGAAACACAGTAACCGATGGCGTGAATGACAATGCTGCTGGAAATGATACAAATAATGACGACGGCAGCAGAGTCGGCGACGCCGGACAGGATATCGTGAACGGCGTCGGTGATGCCGGGAAAGACGTGATCGACGGTGTTGAAAATGCTGCCGATGAGCTGACCGGGAATGAGACAGATCAGGCGAAGTGAGATTAATTCCACAATGAAGGCCAGACTGACGATGGATAGCTTCTGCCGCACCGGAAACGGTTCGCGGCAGAAATTTTTTCAAAAAAGATTTTTCAGATACCGGGCATATCCGGAACATAGGAGGATTCACAGTATGAAATTTCGGCCGTGTATTGATATACATAACGGAAAAGTAAAGCAAATAGTTGGCGGGAGCCTGAAGGATCAGGGAGATACTGCCAGGGAAAATTTTGTATCAGAGCAGGACGCCGGTTTTTATGCAGGACTGTACAAAAACGATGGCCTAAGAGGAGGGCATATTGTCCTTTTGAATCCTGTTTCTTCATCGTATTATGAGGCGACCAGAGCACAGGCGCTGAAGGCGCTGAAAGAATATCCGGGAGGCCTGCAGCTGGGAGGCGGTGTCAATGAAAAAAATGCGGCAGAGTTTTTGGATGCGGGCGCTTCTCATGTGATCGTGACTTCTTACGTATTCCGGGATGGTCAGATTCATTATGGTAATCTGGAACGGCTGGTTGCAGAGATCGGAAGAGAGCATCTTGTATTGGATTTAAGCTGCCGCAAAAAGGATGAGGCTTACTATATCGTTACAGACCGCTGGCAGAAGTTTACAAAGGTCAGACTGGATGAGAATATATTAGATGAGCTGGCGCAGTATTGTGATGAGTTTTTGATCCACGCGGCTGATGTGGAGGGAAAATCCGCCGGTATAGAAGCGCCCCTGGCAGAACTGCTGGGGCGCTGGGGCGGATGCCCCGTCACGTATGCGGGAGGCGTCGGAAGCTATGAGGATTTGATGCTTTTGAAGAGGCTTGGCAGGAATCGGGTAGATGTGACAGTCGGAAGTGCTCTGGATTTGTTCGGAGGACCGCTGTCTTACCGAAACGTTCTGGAATTATGCGAAAATTAAAATAAAAAATATAAAAAATTTGAAAAGTTTCCAAAAGATGTATTTTAAGTTGAAAAATATGGGCAATGTGGTATAATATACATGGGCAATGAACCGTGTCAGAGGGACAGAAGAAAATGAATACGGTGAAGCCGTAGGAAAGCAGCCTGCGGCGCTGCGAATTCGTGGTAAAGGAGTTGGATAATATGAAATTTACGATTAGCGGAAAAAATATCGAGGTAACAGATGGACTGAAGTCTGCTATCAGAGATAAGCTGGGAAAGCTGGAGCGGTATTTTACTCCGGATACAGAGATTATCGTGACGCTGAGTGTTGAAAAGGAGCGCCAGAAGATTGAGGTGACGATTCCTGTCCGGGGCAATATCATCCGTTCCGAGCAGGTAAGCAACGATATGTACGTTTCCATTGATCTGGTGGAGGAAGTAATTGAGCGCCAGCTTCGCAAATATAAAGAAAAGATCGTTGAGAAGCATCAGGAGGGCGGCAATTTCAAAAAAGAATTCATAGAGAAAGAGACCGATCCACTGGACGAAGTGAAGATTATCCGTACAAAGCATTTTGGAATGAAGCCCATGTATCCGGAGGATGCATGTGTACAGATGGAGCTGTTGGGACACAATTTCTTCGTGTTCTGCAATGCGGAGACTGAGGAAGTCAATGTTGTATATAAGAGAAAAGGAAATACGTATGGTTTGATCGAACCGGAGTATTAAAAAAGATGATAGTTTAGAATGAGACAGAGTGCATAAGCGTATTTGCAGGCTTATGCACTCTGTTTTAAATTAGTGCGCCTGTCAGTGCGCGTTTTTTCATTTCTATGGCCGGATGAATGTTATCGTATCCGGTGTCACTGCTTCAAGTATTTTACAAGAGCGGTTAGCTGTACAAGCAGTTCCTTTTGATGCAGTTCGTCCAGCGATCGGAACAGTGAAAGAAGCTTTTGGTCGTACCGGCTCAGGCTGTGGGAGGATTTTGTCTGTTTGATGCCTAACACTTTGTCTGAAGATAATCCATAAAGAGTAATAAGAGTTGTAAAGGTGGCAAGATCAGGCTCCGCTACGTTGTTTTCGTATCCTGAAAGCGATTTCCGGTTGATGCCCGTTAATTCCATTACTTTTTGCTGTGTTAAGTTCTTATTTTCCCGGGCGTTCTTAAGAATAAATCCTATGTCTGTCATATGGATAGTCCTTTCTCTTCTGTTTTTGCACATGTTAAAACATCGGATAAACTATTGCCTGAAAAGTCCATAAATTATTGACAAAATATGGAAAGTCCTAAAAAGTAAGATAAATTTATAATACAAAAGGCCGTGGAGAACAGAAGGGAAAATACAAAAAAAGGATTACACAGAGCGCTATGAATAGGCCTGCCAAAGCTTGGATAATGACCGAAAAACCACTATATATTGTCTTAATATTTAAGACTAATACTATATATGTCTTAGAATGATTCCTTGATATGTTAACAAACAGGAAATACAATTAAAAATAATGCTGGTATATTTTGCCTGAAAAAACCCATTATTAGAAAAAAATGAAGGAGGATTATTTGAGAAATTCTCTGGCAAAGAATTCTTAAAGGGAGAAAGATGAAAAGAAAGAAACTATTAACAAAATTCCTTGCAGTCGGCCTTGCAGTGTCCTTTGCAATGAGCAGTGCTACAGGCGTGTATGCAATGGAAGGCAATGCAGATACGGAGGTGAATGCTGAGAGCGAGACGGATACTCCTGATGAAACATTGCCGACTGATCCTGTCGCTGATCCTGCCGCAATAGATCCTGTTACAGAGGATTTGCCTGATGGGTCAGAGGAAACTGATCCGATGGATCCTGAGGTGCAGGATATAACAGTAACCTTTAATATTGATCCAGAGCTGGGAACGGCTCCTGCATTGACTGTAAAGTCAGGTGCGATCGTATCCCTGCCTTCGCCGACCGTGAAAGACGGATGTACCTTTGTTGGATGGAAGATAAGCGGTACTGAATGGGTAATTAAACCGGGAGATACGGTGACGGTTATGACTGGGTTGGATACTTTTGATGCTGTTATTGAAGGTACTCCAACTACATCTACAGAAACTCCGACTCCTGAAAAGGTAACCGTGACATTTAATGTAGATCCGACAAAGGGAGAAGCAATTCCGTCTATCGAGGCTGATGAAGGAACTACCTATGAATTAACTGCACCGGTAGCAAAAAACGGTTATACATTTGTAGGCTGGCAGGTGGAAGGTCTAAGCTCTCTGATTGAAGCGGGAACTACTGTAGATATTGCCCCGGGTCTGAATGAATTCACGGCAGTGTTTGAAGAATCTGATGAGATCACCGTGATCTTCCATGTAGATGAGGAAAAGGGTGAGCAAGTAGGTTCTATTACGGTGCCGCAGGGAACTACTTTTGAAGTAACTGCACCAGTAGCAAAGAACGGCTGGAAATTTGTAGGCTGGAAGGTAGAGGGAGCAGAGAATCTTATTACTGAAGGCATACAGGTACAGATTACTCCGGGCTTGAATGAGTTTACCGCAGTGTTCGAGGAAACGGATACATTGGAAGTAATCTTCCATGTAGACGAGACAAAGGGCGAGCCGGTAGGTTCTATTAATGTACCGAACGGAGCAGTCTTTGACGTAACTGCACCGGTAGCAAAGAACGGCTGGAAATTTGTAGGCTGGAAGGTAGAGGGAGCAGAGAATCTTATTACTGAAGGCATACAGGTACAGATTACTCCGGGCTTGAATGAGTTTACCGCAGTGTTCGAGGAAACGGATACATTGGAAGTAATCTTCCATGTAGACGAGACAAAGGGCGAGCCGGTAGGTTCTATTAACGTGCCGAACGGAGCAGTCTTTGATGTAACTGCACCGGTAGCAAAGAACGGTTGGAAATTTGTAGGCTGGAAGGTAGAGGGAGCAGAGACACTTTTGACAGAAGGCATGAAGGTACACATTGCTCCGGGCCTGAATGAGTTTACCGCAGTGTTCGAGGAAGCAGATACGTTGGAGGTAATTTTCTACGTAGACGAGAAGAAGGGTGAGCCGGTAGGTTCTATTAACGTGCCGCAGGGAACAGTCTTTGAAGTAACTGCACCGGTGGCAAAGAACGGTTGGAAGTTCGTAGGCTGGAAGGTAGAAGGTGTAGAAACACTTCTGACAGAAGGCATGAAGGTACACATTGCTCCGGGCCTGAATGAGTTCACCGCAGTATTTGAAGAAGCCGACGAGCTGGAAGTGATTTTCCATGTAGACGAGAAGAAGGGTGAGCCGGTAGGTTCTATTACAGTGCCGAAGGGAACAGTCTTTGATGTAACTGCACCGGTAGCAAAGAACGGCTGGAAGTTCGTAGGCTGGAAGGTAGAAGGCGCAGAAACACTTCTGACAGAAGGCATGAAGGTGCATGTTGCTCCGGGCCTGAATGAGTTCACCGCAGTATTTGAGGAAGCAGACGAAATCACTGTAACCTTCCATGTGGATGAGACAAAGGGTGAACCGGTTGGCTCTATCACCGTGCCGAAGGGAACAATTTTTGATGTGACTGCACCGGTAGCAAAACCGGGCTGGAAGTTCGTAGGCTGGAAGGTAGAAGGCGCAGAAACGCTTCTGACCGCAGGCGTACAGGTACACATCGCACCGGAGCTGTGTGAATTTACCGCAGTATTTGAGGAGGATGTAAAGGAGCAGAGAACCATTACAATCACGATCAATGCTGGAGAAAACGGTGCTTTTTCTGTAGAAAATGCAGGTAAGCCGATCGTTTATGAAGGTATTTCAGAGACCTCTGATGAAGTATTCACGCTGCCGGAAGTAAAAGCGGACAACGGTTATGAGTTTGCCGGATGGTTCGTACAGGGAAATGAAGAGGCACACTGGGCGAAGGATGTAACTACATTCAAGGCTGCAGGACTTGCAAAATTCCTGGAAGGATCTCAGGTAGGCTATATTACCATCACTGCTGAATATAAGAAGGCAGAAGAGCCGTCCACAGAGCCGACGCAGCCGT
>JAUNGD010000082.1 GCA_030524705.1 Lachnospiraceae bacterium
GAGGTTTCGGCCTCTTCCTTTTATTTTTGCCAATGATAATTATACTCTAAGTTTTGCCGCAAACCCGTCAGACATTTGCTTCTCGCAGCTTTTTTAAAATCCGTTTTTCAGACCGGGAAACCTGCACCTGAGTCATCCCCAGCCGCAGCGCCACCTGTACCTGTGTGCAATCCTCAAAATAGCGCAGCCGGATGATTTCCTGCTCCTGTTCCTCCAAAAGCCCCAGCAGTTCTTTAAGCAGCATTCGGTTCAGTAATTCCTCATTGCGGTCCTGCCTGTCCGGCAGCCGATCGCCCAGAAGTACCGGTGTCCCGTCCCCACTGTAGATCGTCTGGCTCAGTGATTCAACATCTGACACCGCCTCCATCGCCAGCACCAGCTCCTCCGGGCTGATCCCCGTCTCTTTCGAGATCTCCTCCATCGTGGGTTCTGCGCCTTCGCGCTTCTCCAGCAGTTCCCTGGCTCGGAATGCCTTTGCGGCGGATTCTTTCAGGATCCGGCTTACCTTGATGATGCCGTCATCCCTCAAAAAACGTTTGATTTCTCCGGCGATCATAGGTACTGCATAAGTAGAGAAACGCACGTCATAAGATGTGTCAAAATTGTCTATCGCCTTTAACAGCCCAATACACCCGATCTGCACCAGATCCTCCTGCTCACAGCCGCGGCCGAGGAAACGGCGGACCACCGTATATACAAGCCCCATATTTTCTTCTACTAACTGTTCCCTGGCTTCTTTATCCCCTTCGTGTACCCGTTTCAGCAGCGCAAGGGTTTGTTCCATCTGCCAGACCTTACCTTTCTATTTTATTCTGTTCCTGCAATATGCCGCACACAGAGAGCTTTTCTCCCGACGCTTCGGAATCTGCCGTCTGCTTCTGCTCTGCCGGTATCCCCCGCGTAAGATATCCCGGAAACTGATCCGGCTCCCGCAGTATCCGTTTTGACATTTTCACTCTTGTCCCCTTTCCGGGAGCAGATTCCACCTCAAGAGAATCCATAAACGCTTCCATGAATGAGAAACCCATTCCGGCCCGGTCGCACTCTGCCTTTGTAGTATACATCGGCTGCATTGCCAGCTTTACATCCGGAATCCCCCGCCCTCTGTCCTGCACCTCTACATACAATGCGGCGTCTTCTATCCTGCAAGACACCGTAACCTTATCGATTTTTCCTTCATATCCGTGGATGATAGCATTTGTTACAGCCTCTGATACGGCGGTCTTTACATCCGCCACCTCCTCCAGCGTCGGATTCAACTGTGTCATAAAGGCTGCCACCGCAACTCTGGCAAAGCCTTCGTTGCAGGAACGGCTGTCAAATTCTAATTTCATTTCATTTTGCTGCATGCTTTTTTCTCCCCCTGTTTTATACTTGCTGCGGTATCCCCTCATAAATATCAATTACCTTATAGATTCCAGATAAAGTCAAAACCTTTTTTATCTGTTCGTTTACCCGGATCGCCAGTACATCTCCCCCCATAAAACGCATCATCTTATATCTTCCGATGATCATTCCAATCCCTGAGCTGTCCATAAATACGGTCTTTTCAAAATCAAACAGAACCCGCCGGATGTTCCTGCTGCTTATGATCCGGTCTGCCTCCAGCATGATTTTTTCCGAGCTGTGATGATCCAGCTCTGCCGGAAGATGAATGATAAGTGTTGCTCCTGAAATCGTAAATAAATGCTCCATACCTATACCTCCCTGTTGTTTCTAATTGCCAGTAAAACCTGACAGCAGCATATTTCTGCCAATACATGGATGCGCAAAACAGGGCTGCCGCAAATACCCGAAAGATCTCTCAGTTCTTCATCGTGTACTTTGCAGCAGCCCCGTCAGGAGTGCTCCCTTTTCTCAAATTTGTATTTTTATGATGCAGACATCCTTTGTATCGAAGGTGTCCGCAGTCTGCTGTGTCCTTGTCCTTTACGCGCCCGCAAATCGGGATCAATACATAAAATTGCCGTACTGGTCATATACGGAGCCGGTATTCGGATCCGTCCACGCCGGATAGGAATCTGCCGGAAGTGTGCTGGAGGTGGTATTTCCCTGTTCTCCATACACGGTAATGTTGCCATCGCCGGCATTATCAGCATTTTGTCCCGTGGTGCCCTCGCCCAGGCCGCTCAGATCCGCCGCATTGGCAGCCGGGTCAGACGTTCCGCCGCTGGTGGAAATATAACCGGATACACCGTACTGCTGTGCAATATTCGGAAAATGCTCTACGATCTGCTTGAAAGCAGCATCCGCATTCGTCGTATCTCCAAGATAATAATAAGACATAGCCAGGTACAGCAGCGCATCTCCATGCTGGCTCTGTGACCGCTGCGGATCCGAATCCACCGCGCTTTTGAGCTGCGCCGCCGCTGTTGCATAATCCTTCGCCACATAAGCCGTGGTTCCCGCATTGTAGTACTGGGTGAAAAGACTGCTCTGCACTGCGCCGTTCAGCGTGTTATACAACGTCTTCGCATTTCCGTCAAAATCATCACCGTTCAGTCCCGCGATCAGGCCTGCCGCCTGAGACTGATCTCCGCTCACATAAATATTGGCCACTGCCAGAAGATCTTCATAGCTCTGTGCTTTATCCAGCGCGTCATCGCGCTCCTTTTCCGCCCGCTCCGCCTGTTCTATGTAGCCGTCTATCTCATCCTGCAGCTCCTGCACCTTCACTGACTCAGTGGCCAGCTTCGTATTCGCATCCGTCACCTGCCTATTGGCAGAATCATTGACAGATTGACGATTTGCAGGAACGATCAGAAACCAGACGATAGCGCCGCCCAAAAGAATACCAAGAATGATATTTATAAAGGTTGCAATCGTGGAACTGTCCCGGAAAGTTGTCGGCTGGATCACCATCTCTGTACCGCTCATATACCGGAGCGTCCCTGACACCTTCTCTTCTGTCTCCTTCTCGTGCTTCCTGTGCTTCCTGGTAAGACTTGTTCCCTTACCGGTGACGTCTTCAATCTCCTGCAGATAGCGCAGTGTCGTCGTGTTCGTCGTATCAATATAAGCTGCTTTTTTGAGAAGCTTTCTGGCCCGCTCGTACTCCTGACGCTTCATATAAAGGAGCGCCAGCAGCTGATATGCCTTTACCAGCTTCGGATTTTGGCTGATCACCTTCTTAAGCTGGATAATTGCCATATCCTCATTGTCTTCCCTGCAGTACATGACTGACTGGTTGTACTTACGGATCGTCTGATTGATCGTATCGAGACGATTCTTATTATTCTGAAGCTGATCAAGGTAATAATCCGCCAGATTGTCCTGGGGCTGCAGATTTTTGCTGACTACCCATTCACAGAGCGCCGAGACTGCCTCCCCCGTCTCATAATAGCAAAGTCCCAGAAGATTTCTGGCATCTGTATTTTCTTTATTGAATTTCAGACTGCGCTTGAGGCAGGTAATAGCTCCCTTCATATCCCTGACCAGCGCCTTTTCAAGCCCCTCATTGTATAACAGATTTGAGATCCTGACGATCCGCTTCTGAATCGTAATATCGGCTCCGCAGCCCGTACAGTAATCAATTGCAGCCAGAGGGGTATTACAGTAAATACACCTCATGAATTTCCCTGCTTTCTGTTCTTCTTTTCATCCTTCAGCATTTCCTTGAGAATGTCCGTAACATCCGTCAGATCGCGGCTGTAGATCGCATCCTCCGCTTCATTCACATCCATGCTGGGATGGAATTTTTTCAGTTCTTCCTCATAATTAATCATATGTAACTCTCCTTTTAAATCCACACTGCCAGTCACTGTTTTTCCTGTTTTAACAGAATTGCCTTCAATTCCCCTACGAGATACAGCGAACCGGCACAAAACAGCATGCTGTCCCCTTTCCGGGCAAGCGCTGTCTTAAATGCTTCTGCAACATCTTCCTTCGCTATGACTTCAGCCTGGGTATATTTCCTGAATTCCTCCGCCAGCTCCTGAGCCGGAACGACCCGGGCGCCCCCCACCTGCGTCACCACGATGGAGACAGGCCGGATATTCTCACAGATCGTCCGTATCATTTTTTCATGTTCCTTTTCCACCACTGCCGAAAACAGCAGTGAAACCGGCCTTCTCTTCTGGACGCTGCACACTGTACGGATAAATTCTCTGATGCCGTCGGCATTGTGAGCCCCGTCCAGCACCACATCCGGCATGACAGTCTCCATCCTGCCCTGCCACCTTGTCGCTGCAATCCCGCTTACGACCTGTTCATCACGGATGGTCTTTTCCGGATCAATCACCCGGAGCGCGGCCATGGCAAGAGAGCTGTTCACCACCTGATACTCCGCCAGATACGGTACGGTCACCTGTATTCTTTCATACAGCTCTGTAACGTCCCGGACATTGCTTCTTTCTGCGTCCGTATTCTTTTTATCATACCTGCAATTCAGGATAAAATCAATGCTTTTGTCCGTTTTTCCAGTGATTTCACGCATAGAATCATCGTAACGGTACGCCGGAGCGTGCATTTTTTCCGCCTGCGCCAGAATCACCTGCTCCGACTCAGGGTTTCTTCCGTCATAAATGACCGGAACGCCCTCCTTGATAATGCCTGCCTTCTCCCCGGCTATTTTTGCCACCGTATCCCCGAGGTACTCCATATGGTCCAGACTGATCGTAGTCAGTACGCAGGCAATGGGATGCTCCACAAGATTCGTCGCATCCAGCCGTCCGCCAAGTCCCGTCTCCAGCACGAGGTACTCCACCCCGGCCGCCTCAAAAATCAAAAGTCCCGCTGCAAAAAGCAGCTCAAAATACGCCGGATGCGCATACCCGTCTCGGATCATCTCGTCCACTTCTTTTTTCACACGGACAAACGCCTCGGTAAATGCCTCATGGGACACCGGTTCCTGGTTGATCTGAAAACGCTCCGTAATATCCACTAAATGCGGCGAGGTAAACAGCCCGGTCTTCCGGCCTGCCCTGGTCAGGATGGAGGAAAGGAAGGCACAGACCGAGCCCTTTCCGTTCGTCCCTGCCACATGGATCACCTTCATGCTCCGCTCCGGATGGCCGATCCTGCGAATCAGCTCCAGCGTATTTTCCGGCTTGTTCTTTTTCGTAAACTTCGGTACCTCTTCTATGTATTCTACTGCTTCTCTATAATCCATCATTATCTCCTGTTTATTATTATTTCTTCGCTTTTCTCGGTCACGGGCTTCGCCTCGCTTCTCTCTGCTTCTGAGCCGTGCTGTAACCTCGAAAAGCTTCGCTTTTCTCGGTCACGGGCTTCGCCCTATAAAATCAACACCTGTCAGCTTTGCCTGCAAGCGGGCAAGCTGCCATGCATTGATTTTGCACGGCTCATTGCCTTCGTGAACATGATACCACAGCGGTTCTATTATTCAAGAAATTTTTTTCGCAAAATACGGCACGTTTCCCAACTGAAGTTTTTCTTAATTTTCATTTCTTCCAGTTTGTTCTATGGACACCTGAATTGTTTGGTGGTATAATTCAAAAGACTTGTAATTGTAAGTAAGAAAAAGTACATAGGAAAGGAAAGTTTGTATGAAAAAGAAATTATTATTAGGGCTTGTTACATTTAGTGCAGCTTCTATGCTGTGCGGATTTGACAGCGCTGAAACAGTTGACAGCCTGTCAGAAAAAATGCAGGAGGCCAGCGCTTCCGTTGCAGGAGCTACCGCCGACCTGACAATGAACGTAGACGCTGCCATCAATATCAGCGACGGTACCACTGATTCATCCCTCGGCCTTTCTCTGAAGGGCGGCTTCGGCTACGACATCTCCATGGATCCTATCGCCATGAAAATGGACGGTACTATGAATGTATCCGCAATGGGACAGAACGAAGATATGGCTCTGCAGGTTTATGCCGTACCAGATGAATCCGGCGTGCTCAAGACATACTCCTACGTGAAGGATTCCACCAGCGGAGAAGAAGGATGGACTGTAGAATCCGCTGATGGCCTGAATATCAACGAGCTCATGGAAGCTTCCAAGGACATGTCCATGAATTTCAGCGATCTGGCTGACTGGGGCCTTACCTTTGAACTGGCTCCGGAGGCTGCCGACGTAGACGGTACGGAATGCTACTTGCTGAGCACCACCATCGACTCTGATTCGCTGAATACACTGATGCAGAAATCTTCCGAGATAACCGGTCAGGACGTTACTTCTGATGAGAACGTAGGTATGGTGCTTTCCATGCTGACCGGACTGAACCTGAAGCTTGAGTACTACATCGACACCGCAACATACATGCCGGTGAAGATTCATATGGACATGAATGACAGTGATTTCTCTGTAATCAGCACACTGCTGAACGCTTACCTTGGTTCCGCAGCTTCTGAAGATGCTCCGGCTTCTACAGTTGAGCTCACAGTAAACGACATCAGCCTGGATATGGCTACTAATTACGGCGCTGCACCGGAAATCACAGTTCCGCAGGAAGCGCTGGATGCAGAGGCTTCAGGCGAGGCTGAGTCTCTGGAAGATCTGGTTGGTTCTGCTGTGGAAGGCTGATCCTCCCGGATGGTTATTATTTTTCCCAACACATGATTTTTGAACCGGGCTGCCGCAGATTATTTGCGGCAGCCCGATTTTCTGGATGATACTTTAATCTTACACAATGCACTGATAAAAGGAGGTTCTCATGGGTGCTGTCCTGCTCTCTCCGCTTTACATTCTGGCGAATATTTATCTGGCTGCGCGTCTGCTGCGCTGGTTTTCCACGCTGAATTCCTTTCTTGGCAGCCTCTGGTTTATCGTTCCCTTTTTTGTCTGTTATGCCTTCCTGGCGCTGACGCCTCTGCTCGCAGCCTTCACCCGGGGCAGGGTCAAGGCCTGGACAAAGCGGATCAGCAACTACTGGCTGGGCATCCTGATGTATCTTCTTATCTTTTTAATCCTCATGGACCTGAGCCGTATGGTCATCCGCCTTCTGCAGCACCGTTCCGTGCTGGCCGAATACGGTACCTTTTATTACCGGATCGCCGCCGGAATCGCCATCTGCGCCGCTGCCATCCTGTCCCTGTACGGTATCCGGCATGCTGCCAAAATCAAAAAAACACATTACGATGTGACGGTTCAAAAGGACTGCAGCCTGCCCGCTCTGAAGATCGCTCTTGTGGCAGACCTGCATCTCGGCTACAACGTCAGCCTGCGTCATATCCAGAGGGTCAGAAATACGATCCAGAGTATCCATCCCGATCTTATCGTCTATGCCGGAGATATTTTTGACAACGAATTTGAGGCCGTACCTCACCCCAAAAAGGCCGCCGCTATCCTCGGCAGCCTGAAAAGCACCTACGGCTCCTTTGCCTGCTGGGGCAACCATGACATTGAAGAGCTCATTCTGGCCGGATTTACGTTTCACTCAGGGAACAGCAAGGTCTCCAGTGATCCCAGAATGAACGCCTTTCTGAAAAAGGCCGGCATCCGGCTGCTGGAGGACGAGACGGTTCTGATCGCAGATTCCTTTTATCTGTGCGGAAGGCTTGATGCCTCCTGTAAAGAAAAGAGCGGGACGATTCGTCTCACTCCTTCTGAAATCACGGCCGGTCTTGATCCTGCCAGACCTGTTTTTATTATTGACCATCAGCCCTCGCAGCTCAAAGAGCTCTCCGCCGCAGGAGCGGATCTTGTACTGTCCGGGCACACCCATGACGGGCAGATGTTTCCCGGCAATGTGACCACCCGCATCGGATGGATGAATTCCTGCGGAAAGCTCGTCCTCGGCTCCATGACCAGCATTGTGACCTCCGGGGCCGGTATCTGGGGTCCGGCAATGCGTATCGGAACAGACAGTGAAGTAGTGGAAATACAGGTGAATTTCAAAAAAACTGTCTAAATATTTCAGCTCCCGTATACGTCCCAGATATTCATCTGCTCTATTTTCAAGGATTTCAGCTTACGCTCTGTGATCCTGTCCTGATCCGATATGCTTCCGCACAAAATCGGTGACTTTGGATCATACTGTCCGTATGTCTCCATGACCCGGCCGCTTGAATAATTCGCATAACAATACCGGCATCCATTCCTGCACGTATTGTAGGCTCCGATTTCCACACTCTCAATGCATCCGCACTCATCCCGCTGGTTCCTGTCCTTCTGCGCGCTTATTTTGCAGCCAATCAGCCGCTCTATCAGCTGCTTATCTATGCAGCTATTGCGTTTAATTCCACAAGCAGACAGATCCATGCTCTCCGCACAGGCTGCAATTTCCATCCCATTCGCTCCGGCAATCCGCGCCAATTCTGATGCAAACTCCTCCAGCCCGTATTGTTCAAAAGGAATCACGGGGATCCCCTGCATATTTTTCTTCGTCTTTGCATACAGATCGACAAAGCTTACCACTGCCTTATCCGTATATCCCCGCAAAGCTTCTGCGATCGTCCGAAAAGCCCGGAGGTGATATTCCGCCGTATACCGTTTCGTAACGATAATCGGATCATATCTCCAGATCACCCTTTCCTTCCCCGTTTTCAAGGATAAGTCCCGAAAAATACCGATCATCTTTTCTCTTTTATCCGGCAAATTCGGTTCCAGATCCTTCCCGTAGCCGGTCAGGGTAAATTGAAAATAATAAGGATAGTCCCGCAAATCGTCCAGCTTATTCAGCATCGGCAAAGGATTTTTGGTCCAAAATACAATACAGTCCACCAACTCAGGGGATAAATTAATTTTGCTTACCTGATGGTTGTTCAGGGGATTCCTGACGTATAAAAATCCTTCCCGGATCCTGTTCATAAACCACTCGGAATAATAATTCGGAATATCAGTCCGTCTGCTCGCGCTTAAAATCATAAAAACACCTCTGCTCTATCCTACCGCGGAACCGGAAATTCTGCAATCCTTCCTTCGCAACCGCAGGTTGACAAATTGCAAGCCATCGTTTTCTTGCCAAAACCGAAATTTTTCTATATCATATTTGTAAAACAACCAGGAATGGAGATGAAATTTTGAACGAACAGGAAAAACAATTGGAAGAAATTTTTTCTTACTACGATAAAGCAGAAAAGCCTGCTCAGCAAGACGAAATAATCAGCCTGCTCCGGGAGCTTCAGGAGCTCTGCGGCTTTATTTCTCCCGAAGCGAAACGTCGCGCAGCGGATACGCTGGACGTAAAGGAAACGGTGCTGACCTGCCTGATCCGAAGATTTCCCAGCCTAAAGGAGGCGGATTACCAACATACGGTGACGGTCTGTACCGGAGAACGGTGCGGCAAAAAGCAAAGCATGGAGGTGCTTCGAGCCGTAAAACAGGAACTGCAGATTGACGAAAAAACAGTTCCCGGGAAACCGATGCTTTCGAAAAACGGCAGGATTCTGCTGAAAACGCAAAACTGCCTGAAGCAGTGCCGCACCGCTCCGAATCTGATGATCGACGGAGAAATTTACCGCCAAGTGAAGCCGGAGGACGTGCCGGAGCTGTTGTCAAAAGGATGGAACAAACGATGAATTTTGCGGACAAGCTTGTGATACTGCGAAAGGAAAAGGGATGGTCCCAGGAACAGCTGGCACTGATGCTCGGCGTCTCCAGACAGTCCGTCAGCAAATGGGAGGCGGGCACCTCCATGCCCGAAATATCCAAACTTCTTCAGCTTTCCGGGCTTTTTCTGGTGTCAACCGATTACCTGCTCAAGGACACAGAAGAAAATCCGTACCCAAACACACCGCTTCCCGGGAATCTGGAGGAGCTAAACGAAACGCAGATGCGTATTCTGGATAAGCTGGAGAAAATAGAGGCAGACCGGAAGGAGCCTGAGCAAGAAATCAAAGAGTATGAATATGTCAGCGCCAGAAAATTGTTCGGCCTTCCTCTGATTCACATTCATTTCCAATGGGTAAAGAGCTGCCGAAGCTCCCGCTGTTTCAGACTGCAGGTGCCGGGAGCGTATGCAGATTTTCAAACAAGGGCGAAGGGAATCATTGCGGTCGGAAATAACGCATCCGGGCTTTTAAGCATCGGCTTTCTGGCAAAAGGCCTGTTGTCCGTCGGATTGTTCAGCATCGGGCTGCTCTCATTCGGTCTTATAAGCTTCGGACTGCTGGCCCTGGGAATTGTGGCTCTGGGAGGGTTGGCGGCAGGAGTCACCGCCGTCGGCTATATCGCGATAGGTATATCTGCAGCCGGTGTTTACGGATTCGGTGTTGCCGCCGCTTCTCTGGCAGAGCTCTGGCCGGGCAAATTTCCTCCGCTCATTGCTCTCCGGCGCTTTTTCAGGCCATAGGCCGGATATACTGATTCCTGCAAAAACGGCCAAAAGATTGCAGAAAAAGGACACCAGCAGATTCCACAGCATCAGAAGCTGCGACTCCCCCTGGGCGCTTCCCAGGATCCGAAGCAGATTCTGCCGCTGGCCCTTCCACCAGCTGCTCCAGAAGGAGAAATCCGACCATTTCGAGGGGATCATATCTGCCGGAATTTTCAGATGCCGCACCACCAGCCATACTCCGGCCGCTATGGTCAGCGCCATAAGCCCAAAACAGAAAAGCTTTCCGCCGAAGGCATCTGCTTTTCTCTGGCATTCCCACAAGTACCGCACCAACCCTGCCGCCAAAAGAAGCGGAAGGATCAGCAGCAAATCGCCGGTCAGCGTGCTTAAAAATGAAAACTCAATCTGTTCCCCCTGAAGCCCGTTCCGCATCAGGAATTGCTCTGCCTCGCCGGTGCCGCTTCCCTGGGCGGTTCGCAGGGACACGGTATCGAGGCAGGCTTCATCCTCACTGGTGATCTCCCGCACCACCGTTCTGCCAAGGCTCTCAAAGGTGCCGCAGACCGTGTAGGGTTTGTCCTGGCACCAAAGCGTCTGCCCCGCCGCCTGGGCCGTCCCGAACAGCTCCTGAGCCGTCTCTGAATCAATATAGCATCCGTCCTGCTGCCACATAAGCGCCAGAGTTCCCGGCATCACAAGCTCAGAATTTCCCCGGGTCAGGATCACCGATGCGATACTGCTTTTCCCCGTCTCCTGACAGAGCACCGCCACATCAAGCTGCTCTCCCCAAAAGCATGTATACTGCGGAGCCTCCTGCCCCTCCTCCTGCTCACAGATGTCCCCGGCTGCCTGGGCCGAAAGAGGCTCTCCCTCCAGCATGGCGGTCACAATGTCCGCCGTTTTCTGTGTGCTTATGCAATACCGGACTGCCAGAAAATAACAGCCTGCCATAAAAAGCAGCTTTGCCGCCGTCCAGATTATTTTGCCCGTCTTATGCCCGCTCACTTCTCCTACCACCTTATCCATTCATCCTGCCGCGGCTTCCTTCCCTCTCCGGCTCATCCTTTATCCTTCGATCCGCACGCAGCGTTCTTCCCTCTCCGGCCTATCTTTATCCTTCGATCCGCACGCAGCGTTCTTCCCTCTCCGGCCTATCCTTATCCTTCGATCCTCACGCGGCTTCCGTCATCCACCGCTTTGTCAGAGCCCGTAATAACCTCCTGGCTGCTTCCCAGCGGTCCTTCCGCCAGAGCTGCATAGGACTCGTTCTGTTCCTGTACAGTGACGCCAACCTTCCGGGCCTTTACTTCCGTTCCCATGATCGACTCAAATTCCTCCGGAACCAGGACATAGGGCTGATTCTTCTCATCAAGATGCAGCGCCGAAAGCGGAACCGTAACGGGATACGCCTCAGATTTTTTTGTAAAATCCATTGCGGCAGTCATGCCGATCTCAAAGGTATCCTCCGGCACCTGTACCGTTACATGGTAAATACTTTCGTCCTCTTCATCCGCCGTGACGGACTCCACCGGAAGTTCTTCCAGCTTCAGCTTGCCGTTGCCGCCGCTCAGGGTGACAAGATCCCCGGTACCGATGTATTTCTCCTGCTCCTTCGTAATATCCGCGGTAAACCGATATCCCTTTGCCAGATCTGCCATCAGGACCGCCGTTGTATCCGCCGTCTTCTCCCCGGTCTGGATATTGATCTTCATGATCAGTCCGTCCGCAGAGGCATAGACCTTACCACTGTTTTTTTTCAGTTCCTCCAGCTTTTTCAGGGACAGCTCCATCTGTTCATAGGATATCTCATACATCCGGTCCGAATTGTTAGAAGCATTGGGAATTCCCGCCGCGGCCACCGCTCTTCCCGACGTTACCGCCGCCTCGTTCGCCGCAATGGATGCGTCCTCATACGCCTGCTGTGCCGCCTTTACATTTGCAATGAGCTGTTTGGCGGCTTCTTCATTTTTTTCATTTCCGATTGCAGCTCTTTCCTGCTGGTACTGCAGTAAGGCAGCCTCCGCTGAATCCCTGTCCGCCTGAGCATCTTCCACTTTTTTCTGTGCCGCCTGAAGCTCCTGACTATAACTGTCCCGGACAGATTGCTCAATGCGGTTCAATTCTTCCTGGGTTACAGGAGTGTTCTCCGCAATACTTCCCATATCAATTCCCAATATATCTGTTCCGGTACTGCTATCTGCATTTTCTGTGCTTACTGCATTGTTTTCCATGCTTCCCGCTGCCGGTATGGGGCCCCCTTCCGTTATTGGCGTGGGTACGCTGCCTTCCGGCAAAGATCCAAAATCACCGTCGCCAGTTGGATTTTCTGGTATCATAATATCCGGGCCATCCCCCGCTTCTATCCCATCAATCGTAATTTCCGGAACAAGCGTATCCATACCACTGTCACTGTAAAGAGCCACGGGTTCTATCGTCTGTCCGACATCTGTATCCCCCACACCCTCGTCAATAATCTCCTCCGAAGACTGCGTACGGACTGTACTGTTCGGAGTAAGCGATGCACCGCTGCGGGCATTCTGCTGCGCCGTATTTACCGCATTTTCAATCCTCCACTGCAGGGAAGTGAGCTCCTGCTGCGCCTGTATGTAAGCCTCCGCTTTATCCGCCAGCGCCTGCTCCAGGGACGCCTCCACGCTGCTTTCCTCCTGGGTCAGGCCGCCCTTTTGCTGAAACTCCTTTAATGCCTTTTTTGCCTCCGAGAGCTGCTCCTTCGCCCTGGAAACCTGTACCCCGGCGCTGCGGGTGGACAGTGAATACTGCTCCGCGGCCTGAGCCTGCTCGTTGGCCTTCTGCTGGGCGCTGACGTCCTTCTGGCTCTTCGCATCCTCCACTGTCAGCTTCTGCTTCTCCATCTCCTGCTGCTGGTACAGAATCTTTTCCTCCAGCAGGGTCGTATCCAGTTCAAAGAGCAGATCGCCCTTTGAGACCCGCTGGCCCTCGCTTACGTGGATCGCCGTTACCCTCTGATCCGGCTCCGTCGTCACAGCCAGCTCCTGATTCTGCACGATTTTTCCTGTCGCTTTCACCGAATGAGCAATCATCATATTCTGCGGCTTCTGAGTCTGCACCACCGCAATGCTTACCTGGTCCGCCGCCCGGGACAGAGCCGTAAAGCACAGCATGAACACAAAAAATACCGCTGTGATCTTTGTCAGTTTACCTCTGTTCATTCTTATCCCCTTCTAACTATCATTCCAGTTCTATTCCTTAAGCGCCGCCGCTGCAATTCCCTGCTCCAGATACTCCTGACCGGACAGGAAAATGAGCAGCGCCGGAATCAGCATCATGATCGCCGCCGCAAATCCCATTCCCGCTTCCTTCAGGCCGATTTCCGGCAGAAACAGCGACAGCGGCCATAGCGATCTTGTCTTCAAAAATGTCATCGGCTGCTCGATCATATTCCAGGATTCCAGGAATCCGAGAATACCGGAGGAGACGATGCCCGCTGCCCCCAGCGGAATTCCGATATGCCAAAAAATCTGCAGGTTTCCGGCGCCGTCGATCCGGGCCGCTTCCAGAATCGCTTCCGGGATCCCGCTGAAGAAACGGTACATGATAAATACCGGAAACGTGGAAAATACCGCCGGAAGTATCACCGCCGCATGGGTGTCCAGAAGACCGATCCGGTTCAGCACCAGATACTCCGGCATCATAAGGACCTGAAACGGCATCAGCATCAGAACGATGTACAGCATCAAAACGGCCTTTTTCCCCGGAAAATCAAATCTTGCCAGCGCCCATGCCGCGGGCACGCCGAAGATGGTCTGCCCCGCCAGAATACAAAGTGAAAGCTTCAGGGAATTCCAGAACATCACAAAGAACTGCGGGGAATCGATCAACAGCTCCACCAGAGACTGCAGCGTGGGAGCCTGGGGCAGCAGCGGCCAGCTTGCCATACCCTCCGCACTGCCAAGGACCGGCGCCAGATATTGTTCCAGCTCCCATTGCTTCATAAAAACGCCGGAAATGGCAAATATCACAGGAAAGCAGATAACCGCAGCAAGGAGAAACAGCCAGATGTAAGTAATGATTTTTGTGATCTTCTTCATGCTCTACTCCGCCAGATACAGATTTATGCTCTGCATAATGGAATTTACGGCCTCTT
>JAUNGD010000083.1 GCA_030524705.1 Lachnospiraceae bacterium
TGCCGCTGGGCTTGATCACATTTGCTCTGATTCAGTACAACAACATCAAGTACAATAAATTCGGAGCGTTTACGGATCTGTTTAAGCCTTTGCCGTTCTTGTTCCCGATCAACCTGATTGGAGAGATAGCGGTGCCGTTTTCACTGTCACTGCGTCTTTTCGGTAATGTCTTATCCGGTACGGTAATGATGTCACTGATCTATTCATTGCTTGCCAGATTCGCTATTGGATGGCCGGGAATTCTGCACATCTATTTTGATGTTTTTTCCGGCGCAATACAGACATACGTATTCTGTATGCTGACTATGGTATTCATCACGCAGAAAATTCCGGAGGAAAGCTGATCTTTTTGGGCTGAAGATCAAAGGAAATCCGGAGTTCAATTAAAATCATGAAATTACTATTTTAGGAGGTTATTACTTATGGAAGGAATCACAAACGAAGGTTTAGTATTAGCTTGTTCAGCAATCGGTGCAGGTCTTGCTCTGATCGCAGGTATCGGTCCTGGTGTAGGACAGGGTATTGCCGCAGGACACGGTGCATCAGCAGTGGGAAGAAATCCGGGCGCAAAGGGCGATATCATGTCTACAATGCTTCTTGGACAGGCCGTAGCCGAGACGACAGGTCTTTACGGTCTTGCTATTGCATTTATTCTTCTGTTCGCAAATCCGCTTATCGGAAAGCTTTAAAAAGTAATCACAGCAGACCACAGACACGTCGGCTGTGCCGACGATCCGCTGCGAAGCAGCTTCTGTCTGAGGTTTCATGGGCATTCTGTCCATCCCAAAATAGAAATACAGTCTTTAGCAGGCACACTCTAAAGGAGTTTAGCCTGCACAGCCTGTTTTCCTATTTTGCTGCTGTTCTTAATTTTGAAAAAAATATATGCGAAAGGAGGCGAAATCTTGGAACGACTGTTTAATCTTGACCCACAGCTTCTTCATGATGCCGTATTGCTGGCGATAGCAGTATTTGTAATGTTTCTGTTATTGTCTTATCTTTTATTCAATCCGGCACGGGATTTTCTGAAGAAACGTGAGGAAAGAATTAAGGGAAATATCGATTCGGCCGAAAAAGCGAAGGAAGAGGCAGAAAAGCTTCGCGCAGAATACGAAGAAAAGCTTCGCAATATTCACAAAGAAGAAGACGAAATCTTGAGTGCGGCGCGCAAGAAGGCGCTGGATAATGAGACGAAGATCATCGAAAAGGCGAAGGAAGAAGCTGCGAATATCATCGACAGAGCCAACAAGCAGACGGAGCTGGCGGTTAAAAAGGCTGAAGACGATATCAAGAAGGAGATTATTGCGGTGGCTTCAATGATTGCGGGAAAGGTAGTCAGCGAAAATATTGATCTCAATATCCAGGATTCGTTAATTGATGATACATTAAAGGAGATTGGTGAAAAAACATGGCAAAGCTAGTAGCGGGTACCTATGGGGATGCGTTGTTTGAGCTTGCCGTGGAGCAGAATCTCACAGACAGTCTGATGCAGGAAATAGAAATGGTACAGACTGTGCTGAAAGAAAATGACGGCCTTGAAAAGATACTGATGCACCCGGAGATTCCGAAAACGCAGAAGCTTCAGGTGATTGAGAAGGTTTTCAAGGGACGGATATCCGACGCCCTCACAGGTTTTTTGAGAATCGTGGTAACAAAGGGAAGATATAAAGATTTACCGGATATTTTTGCATATTTTATTGCAAGGGTGAAGGAATACAAAAAAATCGGGGTCGCAGAGGTCATCTCGGCGGTTCCGCTGGGTGAGGCACAGAAGCAGAGGATCGAAAAGAAGCTTCTGGATACGACCCATTATGAGACAATGGAAATCGACTATAAGGTGGATGAAAGCAAGATCGGCGGGCTGATGATCCGCATCGGCGACCGCGTGGTGGACAGCACGATCCGCAGCAAGCTGAACCGTCTTTCCGGCGCCCTTATGAAGATTTCACTAGAAAGCGAGAAAGAAGGTGTGCAGACCTCATGAATTTAAGACCAGAGGAAATTAGTTCCGTGATCAAAGAACAGATTCAGAGATACTCTTCCGAAATCGCGGTGTCTGACACAGGTACTGTCATCCAGGTAGCGGACGGTATTGCCCGTATCTATGGTTTGGAGAAGGCAATGCAGGGAGAGCTTCTGGAATTCCCGGGAGAAGTATACGGCATGGTCCTGAATCTGGAGGAAGATAATGTCGGTGCGGTACTCCTTGGAAGCAGTGATGACATTGGAGAGGGAGATATCGTAAAGACCACCGGACGAGTTGTTGAGGTTCCGGTGGGCGACGGAATGCTGGGACGAGTTGTGAATGCCCTGGGACAGCCGATCGACGGCAGAGGGCCGATTCATGCAGATAAATACCGCAAGATCGAGCGAGTGGCTTCCGGCGTTATTGCCAGAAAATCCGTAGATACGCCGCTTCAGACAGGTATCAAGGCGATTGACTCCATGGTGCCCATCGGAAGAGGACAGCGTGAGCTGATCATCGGAGACCGTCAGACAGGTAAGACGGCGATCGCGGTGGATACCATTATCAATCAGAAGGGTCAGGGCGTAAAATGTATTTATGTTGCCATCGGCCAGAAATCATCAACGGTAGCTTCCATCGTTAATACGCTGGAAGAGTACGGCGCAATGGATTATACGACAGTTGTAGCTGCTACGGCCAGCGAGCTGGCGCCGCTGCAGTATATCGCTCCGTATTCAGGATGCGCCATCGGTGAAGAATGGATGGAGAACGGAGAGGACGTGCTGATCATTTATGACGACCTGTCAAAGCACGCGGCGGCTTACCGTACACTCTCTCTGCTTCTGAAGCGTCCGCCAGGACGTGAGGCTTATCCGGGTGACGTTTTCTATCTGCATTCCAGACTTCTGGAGCGTGCGGCGAAGCTTTCCGATGAGCTGGGAGGAGGCTCTCTGACCGCACTTCCGATCATCGAGACACAGGCAGGAGACGTTTCGGCATATATTCCGACAAACGTTATTTCGATTACAGACGGACAGATCTATCTGGAGACAGAGATGTTCAACTCCGGTTTCCGTCCGGCTATCAACGCAGGTCTTTCCGTATCCCGGGTTGGCGGTGCGGCGCAGATCAAGGCTATGAAAAAGATTGCCGCTCCGATCCGTGTGGAGCTGGCACAGTACCGTGAGCTGGCGGCGTTCTCACAGTTCGGCTCCGAGCTGGATGACGATACGAAGGAGAAGCTGGCACAGGGCGAGCGCATCAAGGAAATTCTGAAGCAGCCGCAGTATCAGCCGATGCCGGTACAGTATCAGGTCATCATCATTTATGCTGCTACAAAGAAGTATCTGCTGGATGTTCCGGTGGAGGATATTCTTCGTTTTGAGAAGGAATTCTTTGAGTTCCTGGATACGAAGTATCAGGAGATCCCGGAGAGCATCGCGGCGGAAAAGCAGATCACAGATGAGACGGATGCGAAGCTGCAGGCAGCTTTGAAGGAATTTAAAGCAAACTTCAAATAAGGATTGAAAGGGTGATAGCATGGCCTCAATGAGAGACATAAAGCGGCGCCGCAACAGTATTGCCAGCACCCAGCAGATTACAAAGGCTATGAAGCTGGTGTCTACGGTAAAGCTGCAGAAGACAAAGATGCGGGCCGAGCGTTCCAAACCGTACTTTGATAAGATGTACGAGACGGTGACCTCCATGCTGGCCAAATCCGGAACGATTGACCATCCGTATTTGAAGCCGCAGGCTTCCAGCAAAAAGGCGATAATTCTGATTACCTCGAACCGCGGTCTTGCGGGCGGATACAATTCCAATGTCATCAAGACAGTGACGGGTTCGGGAATGAAGCAGGAGGATATCGTACTGTTCACAGTAGGCAATAAGGGAAAAGAATACTTTGCCCGCAGAGAGTACAACATCGCAAAGGAATATCCGGAGGTTATCGAAAATCCGATGTTTTCCGATGCAAAGGAAATCTGTGACGAGGTGCTGAGACGGTACGTATCCGGAGAGATCGGAGAAATCTATGTGGCATATACGTATTTTAAAAATACGGTGGTGCATGAACCGCAGCTTTTGAAGCTGCTGCCGGTGGAGGTGGATGAGGCGGATATCGAAGCCGCCCGGTCCAATTCTCTGATGAATTATGAGCCGAAGGAAGAGGAAGCACTGGAGATTATTATTCCAAAATATGTGACCAGTATTCTGTACGGTGCGCTGGTGGAGGCAGTTGCCAGTGAGAACGGTGCGAGGATGCAGGCAATGGATTCCGCGACCAGCAATGCGGAAGAGATGATAGATAAGCTGACGCTGCAGTACAACCGGGCGCGTCAGGGCTCTATTACGCAGGAGCTGACCGAGATTATCGCGGGAGCGAATGCCATCTCGTGATGGCATGAGCCGTGCAAAATCAAAGGATGACAATCTGGCCGCATACGGACAGGATTGTCAGACGTTGATTTTATAGGGCGACGCCCGCGTACCGAGAAGCAGCGAAGCGAATTCGAGGTATGTGGCACGGCGCGCCCACAAAGTAGAAGAAGGAGAGTGAATTACGAATATGCAGAATAAAGGTAAAATCACTCAGATTGTCGGTGCAGTATTAGATATTAAATTCACGGAAGGCAAGCTTCCGGCTATATACGAAGCGATTCATATTACAAGAACAAACGGGGAGCTGCTGGTAGTGGAAGTTGCACAGCACCTCGGAGATGAGACGGTAAGATGTATCGCAATGGGTCCGACGGACGGACTTGTCAGAGGAATGGAGGCGGTGGCTACAGGCTCTCCGATTTCCGTTCCGGTGGGTGAGGAGACATTGGGACGTATCTTTAACGTTACCGGTGATCCCATCGACAATAAGCCGGCGCCCCAGGGCGTAAAGTATATGCCGATTCACCGTGACGCACCTTCATTTGAGGAGCAGTCCACTTCAGCAGAGGTGCTGGAGACAGGCATCAAAGTCGTTGACCTTCTCTGCCCGTATCAGAAGGGCGGAAAGATCGGTCTGTTTGGCGGTGCAGGCGTAGGTAAGACCGTCCTGATTCAGGAGCTGATTCGAAACATTGCCACAGAGCACGGCGGATACTCCGTATTTACCGGTGTAGGCGAGCGTACCCGTGAGGGAAATGACTTGTATCACGAGATGCAGGAATCAGGCGTTATCAATAAGACAACCATGGTGTTCGGACAGATGAATGAGCCGCCGGGAGCAAGAATGCGTGTTGGTCTGACAGGACTTACCATGGCAGAGAACTTCCGGGATGAGGGCGGAAAGGATGTGCTTCTGTTCATTGATAATATTTTCCGTTTTACCCAGGCAGGTTCTGAGGTTTCGGCGCTCCTTGGCCGTATGCCTTCAGCCGTAGGTTACCAGCCGACGCTGCAGACAGAGATGGGTGCTCTTCAGGAGCGTATCACATCCACAAAGAACGGTTCTATTACATCCGTACAGGCAGTTTACGTGCCGGCCGATGACCTTACGGACCCGGCTCCGGCAACGACCTTTGCCCATCTGGATGCCACCACCGTACTGTCACGTTCCATCGTAGAGCTTGGTATTTATCCGGCAGTTGACCCGCTGGAGTCCACCTCCCGTATTCTTGATCCGAGAATCGTGGGAGAGGAGCATTATACCGTAGCCCGGGGCGTGCAGGAGATTCTTCAGAAGTATAAGGAGCTGCAGGATATCATCGCTATCCTTGGTATGGACGAGCTTTCTGAGGACGATAAGCTGGTCGTATCCCGTGCAAGAAAGATTCAGAGATTCCTGTCCCAGCCGTTCTTTGTTGCCGTACAGTTCACAGGCGTAGACGGAAAATACGTGCCGCTTTCTGAGACGATCCGCGGCTTTAAGGAGATTCTGGAAGGTAAGCATGACGATATTCCGGAGAGCTATTTCCTGAATGCCGGAACCATTGATGAAGTAGTTGCCCGCGTAAAGTAGGGGGTGACTGACTATGGCAGACGAGAGAAATTTTGAACTGGAGATCATTACGCCGGATCGTGTCTTCTGGAAGGGTCAGGCATATATGCTGGAGCTGAATACATCCGAAGGAGAAGTGGGAATTTATAAAAGACATATTCCCATGACGATGATCGTGGAGCCGGGAGTTCTGACGATCCACATGGAGGATGAAAAGAAAGAGGCGGCTGTGCATGCCGGATTTATCGAGATCCTGCCGGAGAAGATTACTGTGATGGCAGAGATTGCGGAGTGGCCGGAGGAGATTGATGCGAACCGTGCAAAGGAAGCTGAGGCGCGCGCATTGCGAAGAATTCAGGCTCACGATCCGAAGATTGACCTGTCAAGAGCAGAGCTGGCGCTTCGGAAGGCACTGGTACGTCAGGAACTGGCAAAGACAAAATAAAATAGGGTACAGGATAAATACGTGTTTAAAAACAAAAGGCAAAATGATATTTATAAGTTTTTATTAAAAGATGGCGAAGTAAAAACAAAAGAGTTATGCCAGATCTTTGGTGTATCTGATATGACTATTCGCAGAGATTTGGATCAGTTAACAAATATGCAGGGGGTAATCCGCACGTATGGCGGAGCCCTGTATGCGGAAAATATGGCGAGCCGTAAATTTGGAGCAGAGCAGATTTCAATGAGCAATGCAAAGGAACGGATAGCCAAAAAAGCCTTAACTTTGTTAGAGAACGGACAGCGGCTTTTTTTGGATTCCGGAACAACTACTATGTATGTTGCAAAGGAATTTTCCAAAGAGAGTGAATGCATAGTTTTGACCAATAACTTGAGAGTAGTTGAAAAAATATCAGATTGTCCTCTTGTATCGGTGATTGTTATTGGAGGTCCTTTGAGAAAAGGAACGCTTTCCTGCTACGGTTCACAGACAGAAGAGCAGATCAGATACTATAATATGGATATTGCTTTTCTTGGGGCGAGCGCAATTGGCAGTGATGGATGTATTTATGACGGATATCCTCCAGAAGCCGGAGTGAAAAAAAGCATTATAGCTTCATCCCGAAAAGTATATGTGTTGGTAGACTCTACAAAATTTAATAAGTTTAATTTGATTATGTATTCAAATGTCCAGGATGTTACGGGCATTATTACAGATAGCGGGATTGATATGCAGACTTATGAAAAATTAAAGAGTCAAGGTTGCAACATTATCATAGCTGAGTAAAAAAATACCGGTTATTTTTCTGATTATATAAGAGAAAGGTAACTGGTATTTTTTTTGCTTAAATTTTCTGAAAAATGTTTGACTTAAACATTATTTTTAAAAAAGATAAAAAACACACAAAAAATAGACATTAATACTTGTATTATAAGACATAATGTGTTAATATTAATGCACATAAGGAAAAAACGAATGTTTGATGATGTTCGTTTTTGAAACTGTATAATGTACTAAATTTTGTAAAGGGAGGATTTTTACATGAAGAAAAGACTTTTGAGCACGGTGTTAAGTATGTCTATGATTGCCGGTATGATGGTTGGCGTAACTGCTTTTGCAGAAGAAGAAACAGAAGCACCAGCTGCATACGCAGAAGAAGCGCTTGGAGGCAAGTGGGGTGTTGCCGTTCCTAATGCGACAAACTCTTTCTATTCAACTTGTGTAGCGGGTGTTGAAGATACGGTAGCCGAACTGGATCCTGATGCTTCCGTTATTGTGACTGATGCATCTTTTGATTCACAGAAGCAGCTCGACCAGGTTGCGGATCTCGTTTCTCAGGGAGTAAAGGCTCTTGTTTTGATTCCGATTGATTCAAACGCAATTTTGCCGGCAGTTGAAGAAGCGGCTGAGGCTGGTATTCCGGTGCTTGTTATGGATACTCCATGCGGAGAGACAGACGGTGTGGTTTCTACTGTAATTGCAGATAACTACAATCTTGGTGAAATTGCCGGACGTGCTCTTTTGGAAGAAATTGGCGGAGAAGGTGAGATTGTTACAATCACAACAACAGGAAGCGAAGCTGTTAATAACAGAAAGCAGGCTCTGTATGATCTGATTGAAAATGAATACCCGGATATTAAGATTACTCAGGAAGAAATTGTCCAGAACGGAACGACAGAAGAGGCACTTACTATCATGGAAAATATTCTTCAGGGTGGAAGTGATGTGAAGGGTGTATTTACTACTGGCGATGTTTTTGCGATCGGTATTTGCTCTGCACTGAAAGCAAACGGATATGAGCCGGGAGAAATTGCCGTGACAAGTATTGACGGGACGACGAATGCAGCAGAGCTGATCGAATCAGGATACCTTCTGGCAACTGCAGCACAGTCGCCGCATGCACTTGGCGAAAATTGTGTAAAGAATGGTCTTGCATACCTGAGCGGAGAAGAGGTTGAAGAATTGCAGGCATTGTCATGTACGGAAGTAAATGCTGATAACGTAGCAGATTACGTTGGGTTCTAAGTAAAAGGTAATAGATAAAATAAAAAATATGTGAAATAAGCAGAGCCTGTCTCAGAAGAGAAGGTACAATTTTCGGATACAGGAAATTGCAAAAACTTCTCGGAGACAGGCTTTGTATTGTAAAGGGGTAATTGGAATGGTCAGATATGCATTGAGAATGGAAGGTGTTACAAAAGAATTCCCCGGAGTGAAGGCACTGGATAACATTCATTTCGAAGTTGAGGAAGGTGAGATTCATGCTTTGATTGGAGAAAACGGCGCCGGAAAGTCAACGTTGATTAAAATTTTAGCGGGCATCCATAAACCAAATGCCGGAACGATCTATATCAATGAAGAAAAAGTGGAAATGAATGATGTCAGAACAGCCAGACAGTACGGAATCAGTGTTATACATCAGGAATTAAGTCTCGCGAAAAATATGACAGTGGCGGAGAATATTTTTCTTGGAAAGTTTTCAGAAAAAGGCCTGTTTGTAAATGATAAAGAATTGATTGATAAATCTGCGGAATTGTTAAAAATGATTGGTATGGAGGAAATCAGTCCTCAGACACGGGTATCGAACCTGAGTGTTGCCCAGCAGCAGATGGTGGAAATCTGCCGCGCTCTTTCAGAAGATATTCATATTCTTGTAATGGATGAGCCAACCGCATCTCTTGCACAGGCCGAAGTGGAGCGTTTGATCAGCATTATGCGTAGGCTGAAAGAGAAAGGTGTTACAATTATTTTTATTTCGCATAAGCTCAATGAGATATTTGAAGTATGCGACAGGATCACGGTGCTACGTGACGGTACGTACGTTGGGACGGAGAAGACCTCGGAATTGAGTTACGAAAAATTAATTGAAATGATGGTTGGACGGGAAATAGACGACATTTATCCACCTCATGAAACATCTGTGGGAGAAGTTTTTTTTGAAGCAAAGCATATTAATTCAGAACGGGTAAAAGATGTGAGCTTTTGCCTAAAAAGAGGAGAGGTTCTTGGTTTCTATGGATTGATGGGCGCCGGAAGGTCAGAAGTAATGCGTGCTCTGCTTGGGATTGATAAAAGTACAAAGGGGGACGTTATTCTTGAAGGAAAGAAGATAACGATCAACAGTCCTGTAGATGCGGCGGAAGCAGGAATTGTACTTGCTCCGGAGGATCGTAAATATGAAGGACTGATATTGAAGCAGACGGTTGATTTTAATATTACACTTCCTATTTTAAAACAGATCATCAGTGGCATTAAGTTAAAGAAAAGTATGAATGATGCAACGGTGGACAGTATTGCAAAACGTTTGAGGATAAAAACCCCCAGCTATGAAAGTAAGGTTATGAATTTATCAGGCGGAAATCAGCAGAAGGTGGTTCTGGCAAAATGGCTGGTAACCAATCCTAAGATATTAATTCTTGATGAGCCGACCAGAGGAATTGATGTGGGGGCAAAGCAGGAAATCTATAAATTAATCTATGAAATTGTGAAGTCCGGAGTGGGTATTATTTTGATCTCGTCAGAAATGCCAGAGGTTATGAACCTTTGCGACAGAATTTATATCCTGCGGGAGGGACAGCTAAAGGGTGAGCTTCAGCGGGAAGAAGTGACAGATCAATTAATTATGCAGTATGCGATAGGAGGAATAGAATAATGAACAGGGTGGAGAAGCCGGAAGTTATTAAAAAAAGTAATCCGGTCATTAACTATTTTAACAACAATAAAGGTATGCTGATCGGCTTGTTGGTTGTATGTGTGGTGATTTCAATTTTGGAGCCAAACTTTTTAAAGTCGAAGAACCTTTTGAATATTATGCGGTCGATTTCGATTACAGGTATTCTTGGCTTTGGTATGACTCTTTGTATTATTATTAACGGAATTGATCTTGCACAGGGTTCTGTTATTGGTTTCACGTCCTGTCTTTGTGCGTGGTTGATTACGAATGTGGGAATGCCTTTTCCTGTTGCAGTTTTGCTGGCATTGTGCGGAGGTAGTTTGTTTGGAGTATTTAATGGCGCGCTGCTTTCTACTACGGCGCTTCCGCCTTTTGTGGTAACGCTGGCAACACAGTTGATCGCCAGAGGCGGCTGCTATGTAATCACAAGAGGTAATATGATAAATGTTGCTCCAGAATTCGGAGAACTTGGAAACGGCTATTTGTTTGGGGTTATTCCCTTGCCCGTTTTATATCTGATTATTATTTTTATTATTATGTTTTTGCTGTTGGGACATACAAAATTCGGACGCTGTGTTTATGCTATTGGCGGAAACAAAGAAGCAGCCCGTTTTACAGGTATAAATATTAAGAAGGTCACTTGGAGCGTTTACGCTATTTCCGGACTTCTTGCGGCAGTATGCGGTATTATTTCCTGTTCCCGTATCACGACAGGACAGCCGACCACCGGAAACGCAATGGAATTTGACGCCGTTGCTGCTTGCTATCTGGGCGGGATCAGCTATCTGGGCGGAGAAGGAAGGATCGGAAGTACGCTGCTTGGCGCAATCGTTCTTGGAGTAATCGCAAATGCGATGAGTATGCTTCAGATTCCATGGTATGTTCAGAATATCACCAAAGGATGTATTATCCTGATCGCAGTTTATGCAGATGTTGTGAGAAAAGAGAGAGGAAAAAGTAAGTAATTCCAATGGAGGAGAAAAGGATGCGTACAATACAGGCAGTACCAATCAGCACCAAAAATTTCAGACCGTATGGAAGTTTTTATAATATGTTAAGCCCAGCCGGAAATTGTTTTCCAGGGGAGGAAAGTGATTTCTTTCCGGACCCTGTGACACTTTCGGTAAGCGGAAGAGAGCAGATCGCATTTTCGTCCCTTACTGTGAGAAAACCGGAAAAAATGATTATAAAAAAATCAGAATATCATAATTGGACCGGAGAGGGGATTTTATTTTTAGATGATGATGCAGTCATGCATGTGGCGCCGCCGTCAAATAAAGTCATTACCCCGGAAAAGACGGAGGCATTTATTGTTCCTAAAGGAACAATTGTAAAATTAAATACAGGAGTATGGCATCTTTCTCCATATCCTCTGCACAATGATGTTCTGCATTTAATGATCATTATGCCGGAGCGGGTATATGGAAACGACTGTTATGTCTGTAATTTCCCGGAGGAATCCTGGATGGAAATTATTTTGTAAAAAATAAAATGAAGCTATAAAAGCGGAAAGGAAAAAGAAATGGCACTGGTAAATTATAATGAATTATTAAAGTATGCGAAGGAACACAGAATCACAGTAGGAGCTTTCAATTCTCTGAATATGGAAACTCTCCAGGCAGTGGTGACGGCGGCTGATAAAATGAATGCACCGCTGATTGTCCAGACGTATCATGCACATGTGGATTTTGCCGGAGCAGATTACATGCAGGCAATTGCAGACGTCGCTTCCAGAAATGTAAACACGAAAATAGCAATGGGACTTGATCATGGTCGGTCCTATGAACAGGCAAAATTGTGTATTGATAATAATTATACGGGAGTAATGATCGATCTTGCATCGGAGGATTATGACTATAACGTAAAGGAAACGCGGAAAGTAGTGGAGACAGCGCATGCGAGAGGAATTTCAGTGGAAGCGGAGCTCGGTACGATTGCTGACGCAGACAGATCCCTGGAAGAAATTGCACAGGGATATACAGATCCCGAAATTGCAAGAAGATTTGTAAAAGACACAGGAATAGACTGCCTCGCAGTTTCTGTCGGAACGGCGCACGGAATGTATAAATTCACGCCGAAAATCAATTTCGAGCTTTTGAAAGAGCTGGTGGATACGGTTCCGTGCCCGATCGTTGTACATGGCGGATCAAATACTCCGGATGAAGATGTGGAAAAGATGGTAGAAATGGGAATCGCGAAGTTAAACGTGGGAACTGACTTCTTTAATGCCTATGAGGATGCGGTAAGAAGAGTATTTCAGGAAAAAGGGGATCACCCGGATATTATGTATTTGCTGGCTGAGGCAAGAGAAGCAGTGGAGAAGGTTGCGGTCCATAAGCTTGAGCTTTTAACGAAATTCCGTGTATAAGACAAGTATGGTCAGGGGGGATAAGTGAATGTTTATAGGACTTGATGTCGGCACATCAGGTTGTAAAGCTTCTGTCATGGATGAATGCGGAAGATTACACTACAAAGCAGAGAGAATCTATCGTTTTTGTATTCCCCGGGCAGGATGGGTGGAGCTGGATCCGGCAGTTGTCTGGGAAAATGTAAAGATGGTATTGAAGGAAATTGTGGAGAAGGGTTTCCAGATTCGGGCAATTGCAGTTTCTTCTATCGGAGAGTCAGTGATACCGGTGGATGGTGAGGGAAACGTCCTGTTTAATGGCATTACCTATCTGGATACAAGAGGGTCTGATACGGTGGAAAAAATCTGTAAATATGTAGATTCCAGAGTGCTTCATGAAAAAACGGGAGTACCTTTGAATCCGATGTACACATTGAGCAAAATGTTGTGGATGAAAGGTCACAGACCGGATGTTTTAGAGAAGGCAGAATATTTTTTCATGTTTGGAGACTATATTGGCTGGAAGCTGTCAGGGGAACGCATGATTGACCCGTCCAGCGCGTCAAGAACAATGCTGTTTGATGCACAGAAGCTGGAATGGTATTATTCATTAGGAGAAATTTTTGAAATTCCACTGGACAAGTTTTCAAAAGTATATCCGACCGGTACGGTGATGGGGAAAATATTGCCCTTAACTGCAAAGGAGACAGGATTGTCTGAGGATGTTCTGATTATTTTGGGGTGTCATGACCAATGCAGCGCGCTTCTTGGATCAGGTGCGCTTCAGGCCGGAGATGTGATGGCCGGAGAGGGTTCTACCGAAAGCATAAATATGATCGTAAATAAAGAGAGTTTCTGTGATACCTTCTTTGAAAAGCAGCTGTGCTTTGAGCCTTATCTTACGCCGGATCTCTATATCGTTCCTGTGGGACAGCTGACCCACGGAACGAGTATCCGATGGTTTGCGGAAAATATTGGATTTGATTTTGGCGTTGATGGACAGCGTCCGGGAGAATCGGAATATCAGTGGGCAAACCGCTGCTGTGCAGATGATTGCGGAGAGTTATTTTTTCTTCCATATCTTTCGAAAGTGAAAAGCATGGACAGAGATAATCATGCGCTGGGTGTATTTGTAGGAATAGAGACATCTACCAGAAAAGCACAGATGTACCGAGCGCTTTTAGAGGGACTGGCCTTTGAATCGAAGGTTAGATTTGATCTGCTGACAGAGCTGGGAGTCTCTATAAGAAATATCACAGCAGCCGGCGGCTGTTCAAAATCTGAGATTATGATGCAGATGAAGGCAGACGTATTGCAGGAAAAAATGCAGATTTTGGAAAATTCAGAATCAGGAGGGATTGGCTTGGCAATGATTTGTGCGGTTTCCCTTGGGTATTACCGTAATTATGCTGAAGCTGCGGAACGCTTTGTAAAAATTAAGAAGGAGTATATTCCTCAGAAGGATTATTCGGAAAAGTACCGGAAATACTGTATGTTAAGCCGGGCAGCAAAAGAGCTGTACCGTCATTTTTGAAAGATAAAATAAATGGCTGTTCTCGGAAGATGAGGGCAGCCATTTTGATGGATAGATTGACTTTCTGAAGACGGCAGTTTTAAAAAGCAGCCATAATTTCAGAAACGATCTGATCCGCCGTCAGGCGGCATTTTTTATACTGTTCTTCCACGGAAACATGGTTGACAAATTCCTTCCGGGCCCCGAAATTGAGCACCTTCATGGGCGAGCTTCCGAAAAATCCTGCAATTCTTTCCCCGAAGCCGCCGTCGATCACGCCATCCTCCAGGGTGACTGTTACCT
>JAUNGD010000084.1 GCA_030524705.1 Lachnospiraceae bacterium
ATTTCGGCCTGGCTGCCATTTCGCATTTCGGTCTGGCTGCCATTCTTCTGCCATTATCTTTCGGTTTGGTTTCATCTACCGCATATCTTCGATATAAATTTCGTACACTTCATCCAGCGCCTCCAGCTTCAGCGCCGTCTCCTTATCCATGACCGCGGCAAATCCGTACACGGTAATCCCGTTTTCCCGAACATAATCCGCAGCATTCAGAAGAGACTCCCTCCGCCCTTCCTCTGCTTCCATCATGGAAAGAAACTGTTCCTGATCCGCCATATAGGTCAGAAGACTGACAAAATGCTGCCTCATATCCGCCTCGCTGTGCAGCCTCTCATCCAGCCTATAAAAGCCTTGCTCTCTTTGCGCATCATCGGAGCTGTCCTGCAAAGGTATATTCCAGGTAAACAGCCCCGGATATTTATCTTCGTCCCATACGAAGGCGGTGGACTGTCCCGGATCACATTCAAAGCCGATATTGTCGGCCCGGAATATCTCTTCCGCTCTATCATTTTCCTCATCAAGTATTCTGACCGGATCATTCGTCTTCACCGCGCACCAGACACTGCTCAGCTCCTCCTGCGTGTCCAGAAATTCCATAAAGGACTCGTAGTCCATCATCTGATTCAGAGATACGCAGCCGATATATTTTTCTGTGTCGGAAAGAGACTCCAGAGTCTCCCGGGCCTGCTCCCGTGAGCCTGCGGCGCACACATTGTAGGACTCTGTCACACCGTCTCCGTCGCTGTCAGCCCCCTCGTCCCCCCATATCTCAGTCAGCGGCCTGGAAAGATCACCAATGGCCTGGAACCATGCAAAGCAGTTCCCGGTGGGAGCCTGCAGGATGTTGCTGTCGTATAATTTCAGCTTTCCCCTGGTGATCTCCCCGGATACATTCGTAAAGCTCCGGGTATAGCTGACCGTCTGCGGAATAGAAATGTCGTATTTCCCATAGCCCTTTTCCTCCACATTTACCTGCGTCCGCTTCCGGCAGGGCCAGAATAATTCCGAATACACAGCAAGATCCCGGCTCATCTGGTTCTGATCCTCCGCGATCGTTCCTGCGGGGTTGTAATAGAAGGCAGACACCAGCCTGGGCAGACAAAGCTGCAAAAACAGCACCGCCGCCAGAGTCACGGCCACCACTCCTGCGGCCAGCCGCCGAAATGCTCTGCGGATCGAACGGTTCACCAAAGCAACAAACTGTCCATCCGCTTCCTTCGCCGTATCCTCCATGCCTGATTCCGGGCCTGTCTCTCCAAAAACATCCCCCAGCTCCGGGATTTCCCCATCCTCCAGAAGATAATCGCTGATCGCCTCATACTTTTCAATTTCCTGCTCCAGAAGCACCTTCTGAGCCTCCTCCAGGGTTCCCTCTCTGTACTTTTCCAGCATCTCACGATATGTCATAATGCATCACCTCCAGAAATGATTTCAGTTCCTTTTTGGCCCTGTATACCTGCACTCTCACGTTTTCCGGCGACAGCCGCAGCATAGCCGCGATCTCTTTCTGAGAAAACCCTCCAAAATACTGCAGCAGCAATATCTCCCGTCTCCGGCCGTCCAGCCGGCACAGCGCCTCCCACAGCATTTTTCTGCGTTCACTCTGCAAAATCTCTTCCAGCACGTCCTGCTGCGCTTCCCTGCCTGCCGACCTGTGCTTTCCTAGCACCGCCTCCCGATCCTCCGGCACTGTGTTTTTTTCTTTTTTCATACTGTTGAAGCAGAGGTTCCGGGCGACCAGGTACAGCCAGGCCCGCATATTCGTGTGAGAATCCTTCAGCGCGATCAGCGCCTTCAAAAAGGTCTCCTGCAAAATATCCTCCGTCATGCTTTTCTGCCTGCAAAGGCCGTAAACATACAGATACAGTTCCTTGTAATAGCTGTTGTAAAGCTGTTCCACTAATTTCCGTTCCAGATTCCCACACCTCCCTTCAGTCTCACGATTCGGGCAATCCGTTCTGCCTCCGTACCCGGTCAGGCTGTCCGGCGCCGTCTTCTATACCTATATAACAGCTGTCCTCAGAAAATGTTACAAAATATGATATAAAAATTCGGGCATGATCCTCAACCATGCCCGAAGCTTCTTTCGCCCTAATGATCCTTTCCTGCTAATGATCCTTTCCCGCCTGCTGACGATTCTTTTGTCTGAACGACCCTTTTGATCCAACGATTCTTTCGTCTGAACAATCCTCTCATCCTAATGATCCTTCGTCTTACTCCGAAATCCCGGCCTGTGGATTCCCCGCAGATACGCTCCTGCCGCCGCAAACAGCTTCCCGATGATCTGCAAAAATGACTGCCGCCGCTTTTTGTCCATCCTGCCGAAGCTTCGAAGAACCAGATATAAAATGCGGAAGGGCCTTTTTACCAGTTCGGCCACCGTTGACGCCTGGGTGCTCCGCAGAAGCTCATACAATATTTCTACAAATTCTGTTATCTGCCGTTTCGTCAGGGAATTGACCCAGGCATTCAAAATAGCTGATTTTCTGGTGCTTCTTCCCTGAAGCTCCCGGCGGTAGACAAATCTGCCCTCCCGGATCTTCCACTGCATCAGATCATGCTGCACCATACCGCTCCCATAGCTCTCCACCACACGGTATTTTTTATAATTTGCCAGTATCATCCCCACCAGGGACTGTTCCGGCACGATCTTGCAGAAACGTTCCTCAATCCGAATGAATCCCGGCCGCTCATAAAAGCCCTTCTGAAATCCCGGCCCGTCAAAGCTGTAGACCCGGCGGATCCTCCGCTGTACCTGGGGCGCCGCGCAAGCCGCCGCATAGATTGCCAGATTGCCGCCCTTGGAATGTCCTCCGAGAATCATGCGTCCGCCGGTATAACGCGCCACGCCCTTCAGGTAGGCAAGAGCGCTTCTCTGGGAGGGGATCTCCTTCATATAGCCCATATTGAAATCTTCCTTCCAGCCCACCAGCGTCTCGTCCGTCCCCCGGAAGGATACGAAAATACTCGTCTCGCCCAGAAAAAAGGTCACCGCGGCAAACTGGATCTCCCGTTTCTCGTCAAACCATTCCTTATAAAAATTTGCTTTTATCTGCCGGTAACGCCTGCTTCTCGCCACCAGGCCAAACACCCGGCGGTGCTGCTTCCCGTACAGCGGATCAGCAAACATTTTTTCTGCCTCCGGGTGCTCTGCCATTTCCCTCCAGCCCACACCGGAGCTCTGTCCGAAGCCCGGCACAATGCCGCTCATCTTCAGGTAGGACATTTGCGAGAGCACCAGCGCATCAACCTCGGAAAACGGTACCTCCCGGAAGCTCCTGCCGCCATATTCTCTCAGATATTGTATTATATTTGCTTTCAGTTTTTGAACTCCTCCAAATCCTTGTTTTCTCCGATCACAATCAGTACGATCCCGGCCTTGAGCGGCTCGCTGGGATCCAGCTTGACCGTGACCGTATCGCCCTCCTTTATGCCGATTACGTTCAGGTTATATTTTTCTCTGATCTGCAGCTCGCTGAGGCTTTTTCCGCACCATTTTGAAGGAATATCCATCTCCACAAGGCTGTAGTACGGAGACAGCTCGATCCAGTCCGCAAAGCTGTCCGCCACAAGATATTTCGCCACCCGGCGCCCCATTTCCACCTCAGGATAGATCACCTTGCCTGCTCCGACGCTTCTGAGTATTTTTTCGTGAAGCCTGTTTTTCGCCTTTGCAAGGATTCTCGGTATTCCGATCTCGCTGCACTGCATCGTGGTCACAATGCTGGCCTCCAGATTTTCTGCAATCGCGACGATCGCTCCGTCAATATTCCGAAGCCCCAGATTTTCAAACACCTCCGGATCCTCCACATCGGCGCAGATCGCATAGCTGACCTCATCCGCCACCTCCTGAATAATTTCAGGATCCTTGTCTACGACGATCACCTCGCAGCCGAGCTCCTGGAGCGTCACCGCAATGCTCCTTCCGAATTTACCGGCCCCAAACACAACGTACTGTTTTTTCATGGAATCCTCCATCCTTTCTTCTATCTGCGGTTATCCCACCACAATCCGTTCCTCCGGCAGCTTCCTGCCATGCTTCTTTTTGCCGACCTTGCTGGCAAACAAAAGCGCAAGAGTCACCGGACCGATACGGCCCATATACATTAAAAGAATCAATACCAGCTTGCTTCCCGCCGATAAAAGCGGCGTGATGCCGACAGTCAGCCCCACCGTACCGATAGCCGACGTCACCTCATAGAGCGCATCCGTCAAACTGACGGGCTCAAGCAACAGGATCGCCATCGTGCCGGCCAGCAGCGCCAGAAATGCCACGATCACTACAGAAAACGCCGCCCGCACGTTGAGGGCCGGAATTTTTCTGCGATAGCATTCGGTGTCTACATTTCCTTTCAGGACAGACCAGCATGTCAGAAGCAGGATCGCCACCGTCGTCGTCTTAACTCCCCCGGCGGTTCCTCCCGGCGCTCCTCCGATAAACATCAGAATACAGGAGAGAAACTTTGATTCCTCATGAAACGCTCCCTGGGGAATCGTAAAAAAGCCCGCGGTTCTCGTCGTCACCGACTGGAACATTGCCGCCATCCATTTTTCCCCCATGCTAAGCGGCCCCAGAGTATTCGGATTGGAATACTCCATGAAGAAAAATCCCACCGTTCCGCCGATAAAAAGCGCCAGCGTCATTACCACCGCCAGCTTCGTATGAAGCCGCATTTTCTGCAGGCTCCTTTTCCAGGTAAATTCCTTTCTGCGGATGCGCTTTGCCGTCAGTATCAGATCCTGCCAGACGACAAATCCAAGACCGCTGACAAGAATAAGCGCCATGGTCACTATATTGATCAGAGGATTGGTCTGATACATCTGCAGGCTGCTGTCCCCGAGAATATCAATCCCGGCATTGCAGAATGCAGAGACCGCGTGGAAAACAGAGTACCATATCCCACGGAAAAGCCCGTACTGCGGTACAAATTGGAACGCATAAAAAAACGCTCCCATTCCCTCCACAAAAAAGGTTCCCTTCAGAACAAAAATCAGCATGGTCACCAGACCGCTCATCGTGTCAAGGCTGTAGCTCTCCTGAATCATCACACGGCTTCGGATCGTAATCTGCCTGCGGAGGATCAAAAATACTCCCATGGTACACGCAATGAGCCCGAGCCCGCCAAACTGGATCAGCAGCAGGAGGATCACCTTTCCCGGCATGGAGAACTGGACCGCCGGCACAATCGTCACAAGACCGGTCACGCAAACCGCCGAGCAGGAAGTAAACAGGGCGTCAAGAAAATTCAGCCATTTTCCGTCTGCATTGCATACCGGAAATGACAGGAGAATTCCGCCAAGGAATATGACAATGGCAAAACCGGCCACTATCATCTGGGAAGCCGTCATATGCTTTCCCACTCTCTGTACCATTTTTCTGAGTCGATTTATACCCTTCCATATTCTTACATTATTCATATCAATGACCTTTATTCATTCTCTGGCGCACAATTTCATACGCCAACACCCCGGCTGCCACGGAGGCATTCAGGGAATCTATATTCCCCTTCATCGGAATTGACGCGGTAAAATCACATTTTTCCTTCACCAGACGGCTGACGCCGCTTCCCTCATTTCCGATCACCAGACCGATGGGACCCGTCAGATTCTGGCGGTACATCGTTTCCGCTCCCATATCCGCGCAGACAAACCAAATACCCTCTTTTTTTAGTTCCTCGATCGTATTTCCAAGATTCGTCACCCGGGCCACCGGCGTATAGTTCAAAGCCCCCGCCGAGGTACGGGCCACCGTCGCCGTCAGCCCCACGGCCCGGCGCTTCGGTATAATCACGCCATGAGCCCCCGCCAGATTGGCCGTACGGATGATCGCACCGAGATTGTGGGGATCTTCAATATCGTCCAGCAGGATAAGAAACGGGTCCTCTCCCTTCTCCCGGGCCGCATTCAAAATGTCCTCCACCTCCGCATACTCATACGCCGCCGTGTATGCGATCACGCCCTGGTGCCTGCCCGTCTGCGAAAGCTGATCCAGCCGCTCTTTTCCGACAAAGTCGATCATCGTATCGTGCTTTCTCGCCTCTCGCTTGATGGTCTGGATCGGCCCGTCCTGACATCCGTCCTGGATCAGCAGACGGTCCATCGCCCTGCCGGAGCGAAACGCCTCCAGCACGGCATTTCTTCCCTCGATCACACGTCCGTCCGAATTATCCTCCCCCTGCTTCTGGGGCAAATTATCATAATATTTTTCCTTTTTCATGAATCCTTATCCTTCCTTGCGGTCCCGGCACAAAACCCTACAGAATAACCTCCAGTCCTTTCGCAATCAACTCATTCATCCGCCCAAACTCCTGCTTCAGGTACAGATATCCCATCACGGCCTCAAATCCCGTGGCCTCCAGGTACTCCGTCATGCTGGCATTCTTCGCCTTCGTATACGGCTTGGAGTTGCGCCCACGGCGGTAGACTCCTGCCTCCTCCTCCGAGAGAAGAGGCTGCAGCGCTTCTATCATACGGGCCTGAGCCTTTGCACTGACACAGGCCGTCACCCTCTGATGCAGCTTCTGGGGCTGGCAATTTCCCTGTTTTACAAAAATTGTTCTTATTATAAGCTCATACGCCGCATCCCCTATATAGGCTAGGGTCAGCGGCGAATACATGTTCCAGTCTTTTTCTGAAAGCCTGAATGTTTGATTCAGGCTTTCCTCAAAAGATACTATGCTCTTTTCCATTTTACTCCTTCTCTTGTATCAAGAAGCGTAATGCCCTTTTCCAGAAGCTGGTTGCGGATCTCGTCGGCCCTGGCAAAATTCTTAGCCTTTCTTGCCGCCTGGCGCTCCTCGATCAGCTTCTCAATTTCCTCGTCCAGAAGCTCTTCCTTCTCCTCTGCAATCAGGCCGAGAATATCGCACAGCTTGATAATCTCATCCCGGACATTCTGGACAAATGCCTTCGTATTGCCGGAATTCACACTGCTGTTTGCATATTTTACCAGCTCAAATATTGCCGCGATCGCATCTGCCGTATTGAAATCATCGTCCATGGCCTCGTCAAACTTGGCCTCAAATGCGTTCACATTGGCAAGCTCTGCCTGCTCCGCCTCCGTCATATCTCCTGCTGCGGCCGCATCCAGAAGATAGCCCAGATTTGATACGGCATTTTTGATACGCTCGAGTGCGTTTTTGGAGGACTCCATCAGCTCTGCGCTGAAATTCAGCGGGCTTCTGTAATGTGCGCTCAGCATAAAGAAACGCAGTACTTGAAGGTCATATTTCTCCGAAATCTCCCGAACCGTGAAGAAATTTCCCAGCGACTTGGACATCTTGCGGTTGTCAATGTTCAAAAACGCATTGTGCAGCCAGTATCTGGCAAACACCTTTCCGTTGCAGCATTCGCTCTGCGCGATCTCATTCTCGTGATGCGGAAAGATCAGATCCTCGCCGCCGGCATGAATGTCAATCTCCTCGCCGAGATATTTCTTGGACATCACAGAACACTCGATATGCCAGCCCGGACGGCCGTCGCTCCAGGGTGACTCCCAGTACGGCTCTCCTTCCTTTTTCGGCTTCCAGAGTACAAAATCCAGCGGATCCTCCTTCTGGTCCTCTCCGGTTACCAACAGAGAACGGTTGCCGGCCCGCAGATCGTCCAGATTCTTGTGAGACAGCTTGCCATACTCACTGAACTTTCTTGTACGGAAATAAACCGTACCGTTTACATTATACGCGTATCCTTTTTCCATCAGCGTGGAGATCATTTCAATCATGCCGTCAATCTCCTGGGTAGCCAGAGGATGTGTCGTAGCCGGCTTCACGTTCATGCCCTCCATATCCTTTTTGCACTCGGCAATATAGCGCTCAGAAATCTCTTTGGAGGTCACTCCCTCTTCGTTGGCCTTTGCAATAATTTTATCGTCTACGTCCGTAAAATTGGATACAAAATTCACTTCATACCCCTTGTGCTCCATGTAGCGTCTCACCGTGTCAAACACGATCATCGGACGGGCATTTCCAATATGAATATAATTATAAACCGTCGGCCCGCACACATACATACTCACCTTGCCCGGCACCAGCGGCACAAATTCTTCTTTTCGCTTACTCTGCGTATTATATACCTTCATTTGCTTCCCTCTTCTTTCTATAACAGCACCGCTTCCTTTGGATCCTGCTCTGCAACATCCTGGATAAACGTTTCTGTTCCACTGCATTTTCTTTCATCTAAGTCTATGCAAATTCCTGTTTTTTGTCAATTCTTTTCTGAATCGGTCCCAGTTCTCCTTCGCGGTAATGCTTTCTGCACAGAGCCGTATACCGGTCGTTTCCTCCCATCATGACCTGTGCTCCCTCCCGGATAACCGTTCCGTCATCACTGAACCGTGTATTGCAGACCGCTCCCTGGCCGCACCAGCAGACGGTCTTCAGCTCCTCGATCACATCCGCCCAGGCCAGCAGCCACATGCTTCCCTCAAACAACTCCATACGGAAATCCGTCCGAAGACCGTAGCAGATCACCGGAATTTCCAGATCATCTACAATATGAAGGAAAAATTCAATATCCTGCTTCCGGCAGAACTGCACCTCATCCACGATCACACAATCGTATTTTAACAGCTCATCGTCTGACATCTGTACCAGCTTTTCTACAAAAATGCATTCGCTCTCCAGTCCTATTCTGCTTTTGACCACCGAGCCGTCCCGGGTATCCAGCCGGGGCTTCGCCAGAAGCGCCTTTTTCCCGCGCTCATAATAATTATACTCCACCATCAGGGCATTCGCCGTCTTGGAACTTCCCATAGCTCCGTAACGAAAATATAACTTTGCCATAATTTTCTCCGTCCTTTTCTCATTCCTGATCAGCCTGACCTGCAGGCCTTATCCGCACACCGCCCGGCCAGGGAACCTTCCCTGTATTCCCGCTTCACACTACCTCATTGATAAATATACGCTCTGCCTCCCAGGGGCTGGAAAACTCCCCTGCTCCCGGCGCCTTTCCCATCAGCAGCGGCACAGAAGCCTCCTGCTCCAGACTGACCGATGCATGGCAGCCCGCAACCCGGCAGTCACCGCAGCCATTTACGTACTCCCGCAGCGCTTCCATTGCCTCCTTCTGTCTGTCCTCTGCAAAAATAACTTCACGGATCTCCATCGCAAATTCAGAGCTCGGTTCCTCCCGGGCGGTACAAAAGGTTCCTATTATCCGGTCGTTTCCGTTTTCCTGAGTCCCTGTTTGAACCATTCCCTTGGGCATCCCCAACTCTGTTTCTTCTGTTTCTTCCGTTGCGTCCGCTTTTTCTGCTGCCTGTCCGCCGCCCTTTGGCTGCACGATCACCATAACCTCGCCGCCCTGGCACCTTTGCTCCGCACACAGGCGCTCATAATAGTCCGCATCCCGGTAAACAAACACTTCATATCGTTTTTCCAAAATACCGTTGGCAAACAGGGCCAACGCCCCGTACTCCTGCGGCCGCGCCGGACGGCAGACTGCCGTGAAAGAATTCTGAGCCTTTAAAGCTGTATCCTTTGCAGTCTCAACTCTCAAAATTCCCCGTCTTTGCCATGCAAAAAAACGATATCCAAAGGGCTGATAAATTTTCTCAGAGGCCGGCATTAAAAACGTAAATTTTTCACCCCGCTGCTTCATTTCCTGCTCCGCCAGCTCCAACAGCCTGCGCATCCATCCCTGATGACGGTATTCCTCCTGAGTTGCCACCGCAACAATATAATGCAGCTTCTGCAGTTTTCCTTCAACAGACACCAGAAACGGATTCAGATGCACCATTGCATGGATGCCCTCTTCATCCTCCGCCGCATATATAATATTATCCTTTGTTTTCCAGGCATAATAGTAGTCCACAAACTCTCTGGAATCCTCCGAAAACACCTGCTCATACAGCTCCCTGGTCCATTCATGCTCCTGCTGCTCAAGCCGTCTGATTTTCACGTTTTGCTCCTCCTGCTGTCCAAACAATTTTTCTGTTATCCTGAGCAGCCCCCGCACCCCGGGCAGCCTCCTGTCTGAGCACCCATTCTGGAATCCGCAATGACATCCATCAAGGGCTGCAGCAGACAAATAGCCTGAGAGGATATTCCCTCGCCGTTTCCCGTGAAGCCAAGCCCTTCCTCCGTCGTCGCCTTGATGTTCACCCGGTCCTCCGTAATCCCCAATGCCTCTGCCACATTTTTTTTCATTTGATCCATGTAGGGCAGCAGCTTCGGCCGCTGTGCGATCACCGTCGCATCAATATTCTCAATCACAAAGCATTTTTCTTCCAGAAGTGCGCCCACATGCTTCAGCAGCACAATACTGGAAATTCCCTTATACTTTTCATCCGTATCCGGGAAATGCTTACCGATATCCCCCAAAGCTGCCGCTCCCAGAAGCGCATCCATAACCGCATGCAGCAATACATCCGCATCCGAGTGCCCCAAAAGCCCCTTTTCATACGGAATCTCCACTCCGCCAAGGATCAGTTTCCTGCCCTCCACCAGCCGGTGTACATCGTATCCCATTCCTACGCGCATACATTTCTCCTTCTTTGCTCAATTAATAAGTCTGCAATATATGATACCCTTTTTGGTGATTTTTAGCAATATAAAAAGTGCAGCGCCGGTATACAGATGCCAAACGGAAACTACTCATTTTAAGCAGTTTCCGTTTTTCGCTTCCTTTATAACTGATATTCCCTGTAAAGCTGTTCCCGATACGTTTTATCTGACGCCGCCTGCAGCAGCTCCTGCGTCCGCCCATCCTGCAGCAGTCTTTGCGTAAGATCAGCAAAACGTTTTTCCCCTTCTATTCTTCCTTCTTCTCTCACCGAACGCATATGCCGTTCTTCATCATATTCATAAATACTCACGCTTTTCGCCTCCGCTCTGAACCTCCTGAGGAAATCTGCCAGAATATCTTCGTCAATGCATTCTGTGATGCCCTGCTCCACCGCGTCCTCCAAATCCATGTGCCGTGCATAGCTTCTGACACGGTATGTATATTCTGAGTAATCCCGCAGGGTCTTACACGCTGCCAACAATCCGGCATTGTGACCGGGGTTGATATTCACCACCACCGCCAACAGCTCCAGCAATTCTTTTTTCCGGCTGAATATCATCTCAAACAATCTGGCTTTATAGATGCGGTTGATTGCCGGCGGATCTCCGGTCCCCGGATTTTTCCGAACCGACGGATCAGCCGGATTCTCTTTTGTCGTCTGCTGTTTAAATGCAGTGTCCGTATATTTAGTCTTTTTCAACTAAACACCTCCTTCGATACTAATACGCAGGAGGCCTTATTCTGCAAAGCAATCCTCAAAACCTCACTGCTGACTGTGGATTTCTAAGCATTGAGATTTCCAGATAAGTAACTGATGAACGAAATGATATCAGATGCGGAAAACCGCATAGAAAATAGAAACTAAATGCTATGCTGATAGCGTATCACATCCTCAGACACTTTACCAGCATTATTTTTCAGAATATTAATTCAGGCCGGTTTCCTGTCGGAGATGATGCGGGACACCGCCTCCGGCGCTATGACGGCAGGCGAATGATCTCTGCACCCATCTCGGCAGCGTCCTCTTCCTGATGCGTCACCAATATAATGGTGCGGCCTTTTTGATATTTTTTTATCACGGATATAGCCCTCTGCTTCGACCTCCCGTCAAGGCCGGAAAAGGGCTCATCCAGCAAAAGAAAATCCGAGGGATGTGCCAGCGCCCTTGCCAGCGCGACTCTGCGCTTCATTCCTCCGCTCATATGCGCGACAGTGCGGCCGATATCCTCCTGATCTAAAAGCTGCCCCAGAAGCCGCTCCGGCCCGGGGCTTCTCTGCCCTTCTTTATATCCTCTCTGTTTGCCTGCGCTTTTTCTCTGTCTGCTCTGGACTGCCCTGATATTCGACACACCGTCCAGAAACTCAAACAGGCGGTTTTCCTGAAAAACAACACTGAAGCTTTTCCCTTCCGTCCCGGTGACCGCTCCGACCTCCGGCTGCTCCAGGCCCAGGATCAGGCGCAGCAGCGTGGTCTTCCCCACGCCGGAGGCGCCCATCAGACAATATCTCCTGCCGCCTTTTAACTGAAGCGAGACCTCCGTCAGCACCTTCCTTTCACCGTAAGCCTTGCTGACATTTACAAGACAGATATCCTCCGGCACAGCCTCCATATCACATCCTTCTTTCCCCTGCTCACTTTCTGCAGTATCACCGAATGCTGCTTTATCATCCCACTCCTGCTCATCACAACCCGCTTTTCTGCTATCCCATTTTTCATAGCATGCTGCTGCTCTGTCATCCCATTCCTCATGACATGCTGCTCCCCGGCTATCCTTTTTTATTGCATCGCAGGCCGCTTCGTTTTCCCGTTTTCCTGGATTTTCCTGTTTATCCCTCCGCAAATCCCGATTCAGAAAATTCAGCAGAGTCAGAAATCCCAGCTCAAACAGCTTGCTGAAAATGATAATGACAAAGGACCACGCAAACAGCTCCGCAGTGCTCAGATAGATTTTCGCCAGATACAGCTTTTCTCCGATGGAGTGCGACGCCACTCCGATCACCTCAGCAGCTACCCCGGATTTCCAGGCCATTCCCACCGCCACCTTGCAGCCCGCCATCAGATCAGGAAACACCGCCGGACGGTAAAGATATTTTATCTGTTTCCAGCGGCTCATGGAAAAAATCCGGGCCATTTCCAACAGCTTTGCATCCGTCTGGCGGATCCCGGACATTACATTCCGATAAATGACCGGAAGAGTCACCAGAAATGCAATGAAAACAGACAATCCAGCGGAGCCAAACCAGATCAGCGCAAGAATCACAAAAGAGGCCACCGGGACGGACTGGACAAGCGTCATAAAGGGCTCCAGAAATTCACCCAGTACCGGAGCAAAGGAAGCGGCTGCAGCCAGAAAAATGCCTGCCAAAAAAGCGGCCAGAAAGCCCGCCATGATTTTGACCAGTGAATTGCAGACCGTCCGCCAGAATTCAGCGGTTACAATCTGGGCCGCCAGAGCTTTTCCCGCCTCCAGCGGCCCTACAAACAGGATCCTGTTTTGAATTGCCATCGCTGCTGCCTGCCATATCAGCAGCCAGCAGATAAGAATTACGATTCGTTTTACGTATTTTTGCATAATATTATGGAATATAATAAAAATCCTCTGAGGGCAGCGCACCGCCTACAGTAGCAGAATCCAGCCCGTACAGCACCTCCAGATAGCCCTCCAGGGCTTCCTTCATCTCTTCTCCCTGCACACACGTAATATTGCAGTAGGGAATCGCCTTCTGTGCAATCGCCGGCTGCTGAACGATTCCAAGCTCCGCGATCAGCTCCGCAGCTTCCTCCAGATTCTCGTTCGTGAAGTCTGACGACGCTTCATGCTCCGTCAGAAATTGCCGCACTGCTTCCTCATTCTTTTCCAGAAAATCCGCCCGGGTAATCGTCACTCCAGTGACAAGACTGCTGCCGCCCTCGGTCTGCAGCTTGTCCCACTCCTCTGTCAGGTCCAGAGCAATCCGAAGCTTCTCATTCTGTCCCAGAGCCACCGTCACAAAGGGCTGCGGCAGCAGTCCTATCGCCGCTTCATCCGCGGCCAGGGCGGACACTACTTCTGTTGCCTCTGATTTATACTCCAGCCTTACCGCATCCGCAGACAATCCGTTTTCTCTGAGCAGATACTGCAGTACATAGTCCGGCGTTGTCCCCTTCCCGGTCAGATACACGGTCTTTCCCTCCAGATCGCTCACGGATTGGATCGTACCGCCGCTTTCCAGCATATAAAGCACGCCCAGGGTGTTAATATCAAGCACCCTGATATTTCCTTCTGTCTTGTTGTACAGAACGCTGGCCGTATTCGCCGGTATCAGTGCAATATCTACTTTCTCGCTTACCACCTGAGCCAGCAGCTCGTCGGCAGCAGTTACCATCTCAAATTCATAGGAATTCCCGGTATCTCCCTCCTTTGATCTTTCCATCAGCGAGACCAGCCCCATGGAGGTTGGTCCTTTCAGAGCGCCGACCCGGATTGCACTTTTCTCTGCACTTACATTCAAAGCAGCTCCGGTGAGCACCATCCCCGCTGCAGCCAGCAGCCATATCTTTGCCTTTTTCATCATTTCTGTCCTTTCCAGCTCTTACTTCCAGGTTATCGCTTTTACGGCTCCTTGTTTTATATTTTTA
>JAUNGD010000012.1 GCA_030524705.1 Lachnospiraceae bacterium
ATCATAACAGGGTTGCGGCTATCTCGCAATATCCCTTTTTATCCCCTTTTATCCCTTTTTGTCCCTTTTTATCCCCATAGCTTTCCACAACGCTCGGTGGAGAGTGTGCATAAAAAGGCCCGCCTGTGGCCGTGTGGGGCTTTCTGGCGGGCTTTTTAGGCTTCGGCGGGTGTTTCTGCCTTATATATTCGTGCGATAGATTGTAGGGCCGATCCGTGCAGCTTAAAGGTGCGTTTCAGGTATTTGCTGCTATTTTCTTCGTAATCGTCCTCCATAGAGTAGAGGGCGGCGCAGATCGGCCACCACTTTGCCCTGTCAATATACCGCATTTCTATGACGGTTTGCTCGTCCGGGTTCTGCATGGCGTCGATCAGGGCCTCCAGTTCCCGGCGCAGTTGGCGTTCCTCTTGCTCCATGTCCCGGATCTTTTCTTCCAGAGCCATTTTGCGGAGAATTTGCCGCTCGGTTTTGCTCGTACCGTCACCGCTTCCACTCGGAAGGCCGGAGAAGTTAGGCGAGGACACGGAGCCCATGGTAGCGGTCAGGTTTGCCAGCCTCTCGATCTGATTATCAATTTTCCGCTGGAGCGCCGCGTAACTATCCAGCTTTTTCCTTATTGCGTCCGTTTCCTTTGGCTGTTTTTTCTTCTCCATGGCTCATGCCTCCTTGCTTTTTTATTCCGTGAAAAAATGCTCGTAGTGGTCACGGCCCACGGGTTTGCCCTTCCTGATTAGCTGGATCCCGGTCGCCTTTCCGGTGGTTTTTATGTACCGGCGCACGATCACGTCCACAAAGGCGGGCTCCATTTCCATGATAAACGACGCTTGCCCGGCACTTTCGGCAGCGATCAGCGTTGTACCGGATCCTCCGAACGTGTCGAGCACTCCCTCGGCCCATTCTGTATTGTCGAGCAGCTTTTCCAGTATTTCCACCGGCTTCTGCGTCGGGTGCAGCTCATTCCCGGAGCGGGCGGCTTCGATCACGTTTCCGTAGCCCTTGTGATTGTCCCACTTCGGCTTGGTGCGGTGTGCGAACATGACAAGCTCGTGCTGGGCTCTCCAGCCGTTTCCCATGCCGGGGCTTTTCTTATTCCAGACGATCATATTTCGCACACCGAGGCCGGAGCCTTCCACGAGGTCGAACAGATACACCCACATGCGCCAGTCGGTGAAGATGTAGGCCACTTTGACGTCCACGGCTCCGAGTACAGCTTTCATTAGCACCTGATAGCCGCGCGTTGAGAGGTTGTCGCTGCTGATTGTTGGTGTTGTAAAGCCGCCTTTGCCGTCGGCCTGCTTGGTTCCTATGCTTCCGACGCTGCGGCCGGACTCTTGGAAGCCGCCGGAGCAGTAGGGCGGATCTGTGAGCAGGATCTCCGGGTGAGCGCCGTCAAGCAGCAGCTCCCGGTCTTTTTCGCTGGTAGCGTCTCCGCAGACGACGCGGTGGCGGCCGAGGATCCATAGGTCGCCCTTTTGTGTGACGATTTCCTCCTGCGCTGGTGGCTCCGGCACTTCGTCCGGTTCGTTCAGTTCCGTGCCGTTGTGGAGTGCCTCTGCCAGCCCGGTGATCAGACTCTCCATTTCTTCGTCGGTGTAGCCGGTGAGCTCGGTCGGTATTTCTCCGGTGTCAATATCCGCGAAAATGTCAGCCAGCAGCTTATTGTCAATCTCTGCCAGCTCCGCGATCCGGTTATCTGCCACCAGATCGGCGTATTCCTCGGCTTCTGTGGTGTAGTTCTGATAGTCCACCGGTACCTCTTTGACACCTTCCAGAAGGGCAGCAGAGAGGCGTCCGTGGCCTTTTACTATGAAGCCGGAGCGCTTCGAGACGGTGATCGGTGCCCTCCATCCGGTTTGCCTGATAATGCGTCCGAGTAGCTGGATCTGATTGTCTGGGTGCGTGTTCGGGTTTTTCGGGTTTGACACCAACGTGGTGACGTCCACGATCGCGTCATGGGCGCAGTAGACGGGCACACCGTCAGCCCACGCTTTCGGCTCTGCCTCTGGTTTGTAGTCCATTTATTTGCCCTCCTTTATGATCCGGCTGCGCAGTTGGCTGTCGGTTTCTCCCGGTTCCCGGCTCAGCCCGTGTTCCTTGGCGAGAAAATCCAGAGCCCTGCCTCCTGCTAGTTTCGGCGTCCATGCGCCTGCTGCCTTTGCCTGCTTGATGATCCGGCGGTCTACTTTATGCTGACGGTACCGGCGTTTTATCCTGAATATTATCAGGTGAACGGCAGCCAGAACCATGACAAGCACCAGCAGCAGGCAGGTGAGCCAGAAGCAGCCCGTCAGGACGAGGAACCAGTGCAGATGTACCACGCCGGTGATTTTCAGGGCGATCAGGAGCAGCCAGAGAAGATCGCCGAGCATGACAAGCAGGATCCACGCTGACATAAAATTTTTATTTCCGTTATTTTCTGCGTTGTTCACGTTTTACCCTCCTTCTCTGTGCCCGGTTCCCACCGGGCTTCGGTGTCTGCCGGTATGGTGAAATGATCCCTGCTTCCAGTGAGCACCTTGTACAGAGAAGCTGGACGCCCTGCTCCTTCTGGAGCTTGTCGGCCTCTGCCGGTTTCCAGCATTTCCGGCCACAATGCGGGCAGTTTGTCGCCTGCCATTCCGGGTGCTTTGCCTGAATGTCTCCGTTTAAGTTTTCGTCGAGCGGGAGGCAGAGGATCCCGCCTCTTTCCGTGCTTTTCCTCGGTCTGAGGTCGATCCCGTGGGCGAGCAGCTTCGCTCTGGTGTCGTCCGTCTGTTCTTCCTGCTTTACCTCCAGCACTTCCACCTGATCGAGATCGAGGCAGAACGATCCCTGCGGTTCCCATTCTTTTGCCTTCCATGCTTTTGTGAAGCTCTCCAGCGTGTCATACGCGCAGAGGCCCGCGTCGGTTTCCGTCTGGTATGCGGTCAGCATGACGGCCTCGTCGTCTGCGTCGTCCCAGCCATAGAGGTGCCAGTTTTCGCGGTTGTCGTAGTCCCACTGTGAGAAATAGAGCACATGACCGTCAATGGGCCAGCCCGTGCCTTTTACTTTGCCGGTGATGATCTTCGGCTTATATGCCATTTTCGTGTCCTCCTATACTACCATTGGGAGAGCCGGAGCCCTCCCTTCGTTTTTATGCTTATGCAATAATGGTGAGCTGCTCACGGTTTGGAATGTCTGCCAGTGCTTCCATGAGATAGTGTTTCACATTGTCCACGGCCTGAGACTTCCAGAGGCCGCCGTCCGCTGCCACGAGCTTGAAGGTGGGAGCGCCGCCCCTGCCTTCGCCTATTCTGAAAACGAACTCGCTCGTGGGCTGCTCCACCTCCAAAAATGTGCGGTAGGGGATCAGTCTCACCGGGTTAGGCACAAGAGCGTTGTCTTTGGTGGTGATCCCGGTCTTTATGACGGCCTGCTGCGTGATCCCGTCGTCGGAGTATGTGGCCTGCTGCGTGTTCACGATATTGCTCGCCAGAATGGTGACGGCTTCGCGGTCGTCGCTGGGTGCAAAGCACGATTGCATGGAGACGAGAAAAGCCTCCTGATCGTATTCTCTGCCGTATTCAAACGAGGGCAGCAGGGCGTTGACTTCGAACAGAGTCTCGCGATCCCGCTCCGGTAGCAGTCCAGAGTAAAGCAGCACCTTTGTGGCGCTCACCACCTGAATGATCATGCGATCCCGCAGTTCCTCCCGGCTTTCTTTTATGTAGTCCACCAGAGAGGTGAGGGTGGTCGCTTTGATCGGATCCGCTTTGTCGGCTGCGTCGTAGCGTCTGAGGTCTTTCGTGCAGTAGGTTCTCCCGTTGATTTCGATTGTTTCCGGTTTCTCAGCCTTTACGGCCAGCCCCGCGATATAAGCGATCGCTTCTTTAATTCCTTCCATGTCCTTGTCCTCCTTTATGCTTGTGCGGCTCTGTGGCCGATTGATACCACGCGCCCCGTGGCTGTTTTATGGTCGTCCGTGGTCTGTCCGGCGGTTTCTAATACTTCGCCGGTGTCTGGATCGTAGTCCCGGCCCGCTACGAGGTCGCCTGCTGCCTCCGGGCTTTCATTTCCCCCTGCCTGCTGCCGGTTCCGGTTTCTGAGATCCAGAGGCTTGCCGGTGGGCGTGGGTGCCGCCTGCTCCTGCGGTTCCTCTGCGGGTTCGGTGGCCTGCTCCTGCTGCATTTGTTCCTCTGCATACTGGGCGAGGTTCATCTGGCCACGGATCTGGCCGTCGTACTCGGCGATCTCGATCTGGCCGGTTCTCAAATTGAGGCCCATCACCATTTGCGTGTCGATCGCTTCGGTGGCTGCGAGCTTGGTCGTGACGGAGATCTGGGTGTTGATCACCTGCCTGCTCTTGTTTGGTGCAAATTTCAGAATGATGTTGATCTGTCTCTTGGTGGTGGCTTCCGTGTTCGGGTTTTGGATATTCTCAGCCACCTGCATGAGTGCCTCGTTGAGCTTCTCGGCGAAGGCACCGCCCGCCAGTTCTTCGAGGTTGATCTGGCTTTTTACTCGTTGTCTGCTCATGGTTCTACCTCCCTGTGAATAAAATGTTTATTGCGATAATGAGTACCACGACGGCCACGAAGGCGATCGTGATGTTCTGGCTCTTGTCTTTGTCCATTTCTGCGATTATCCCCAGCAGCAGGACAGCAGCCACGAGGCCCAGCAGGATATTGAGCGCTATCTGCATGTTTTCCCCTCCTTCCTGAGTTTTTTCAGTTTCCGACGGCTCGGCCCGGTGTATTTTGTGTGATCCCAGTATTCCGGGTTATAGCGGCAGCCGGGGCAGAGATTGTCCTTCTTGCCCTGACAGCCTATGCACTCGTTGATTTCGTCGTATGTGTTGAAGCTCGGCCCGAAGATACACCGGAACTCGAACACAATAATGGCCACCGCTGCGAGTGTGATTATGGCAGCAGATCCGAGAATGACTGCGGCTGAGATTATCAGAAGCGCCCTGATCATGATTGTGGTTCCTTCCTGCGCCATACGGCTTCGGTGGCCGTGGAGCGGGTGGACTTCTTACGGCCGCAGGTTTCCACAATTCCCATGTCTTTGAGTTCAGAGAGCCTCGGTGCCACATAGTTGCGGTTATAATATGGGATCCGGTGTGCCGCCACCAGTTCGTCGGTGATCTCGCTTACTGTCATTTTCCTGTCGCCCAGCGTTTCGAGGATCAGGCGGCTGCGTTCCTTTACTTTTGGAAGTACGGCGTCATAGCTTGCTTTTCTGGTTTGTCGGGTGATTGCGTCCATTTATGTCTCCTTTCTGGTGAGTCTCAGGCATTTGCCGCCGTTGTAGGCCATGCAGCGCTCCCCGGCGCAAGTGTCGAGCCTTTCCGTGATTACCATGTCGAGCTTTCCACTTTTTCCGGGTGGGAAGCTGCGCCTCAGTTGCTTTTTGAAGGGGCAGAGCTTTGTCTGGTTTTTCATGCTATCCCTCGCTTTCTGCCTTCCAGACGATTGCGGAGCGTCCCGTCACGCTGCACAATCTCTTTCCGGCGTTTTTAACTTTTCCCGCTGCCTGCGCTTTCGTGAGGATCGGGCCCACGTCGCTGCGGCTCACCTGCTGCCCTCTGTCGGAGAGAGTGGCGGCGATTTCATTCGCGGTCATGCCTTTGCCCCTTATGAGCTCCAGCACCATGTCCCGGAGACTCTGTGCCATGTCAGGACTGCGCCACACAATGACAGCAGAGGGAAACGGAGCCGCGTCTTTCGCGTTGCCGTCCTCGTCGGTAAATTTGAGCCTCCCGCGCAGGAAGCGCACCTCGTCGGCTTTTCCGTTGAATATATAATCGTGAAAATATGAGGTGTCGGTTCTGGCCGGTATGAGCATAACCACGAGCGTGCCCGGTTTCTGGCTTTCCTCGTAGCCTTTGCGCACCCAGTCGTTGATCTGGCGGCCGTATGGAGGGTTGCAGAATACGCGGTACCCCCCCCAGTCAGCTTTCAGGCCGTCGTCTGCTGGTGTGAAATATTTCGCACACTTGGCGCTTTTTTCGGTAGCTGCCGGATCGAGGTTGAAGTGGAACTCCTGATCCAACTCGGTGAAAAACTCCGGCGGTGTACACCAGCTCATGCTCTTGCTGCTTAATAATGCGTTATTCATGTGATTGCTCCTTTTCTTCGTTGTAGTCCAGTTCTATGCCTTCCAGCAGTTTGAGCACTCCGCTGAGGTATTGCACCCGGTACGGTTCAAGCTCTGGCTGCTTCATGTATTTATGGCCGTACATGTCCTTCATATCCCGCCAGACTTCCCACGGCACCCGGTAAAAATCTTGTAGGGCGAAGCTCACCATGATAAAGGCAGCAGCTCCGAGGCGGTGGTGTTCTGTGAGGCTGTCGATCTGCTCCTGCGTGAGCCTTCCGAACTCGATCCGATCGCTGTCGGTGTGCTTTGCCTCAAATACGACGGCACGGCCGCCGGTGAGCGTGCCTTTAAAATCGGGCTGCCCCGCTTTGGTGTAGCAGGCAAGGAACTGGCCCTGCCGGTTTGGTGGACGGAGCGGGCGCATGGGTTCCGGCGTTTTTTCTATAAATGCCACGCCCTTGTCCTTGTACCAGTTGAGGCTTGCCGTGATCAGGTTCTCGAAGTGCTCGCCTGCCCGTTTGCTCTGGAGCCCTCTCTGGCTTCGCTGGACGTTTGAGAGGGCAGCGGCAGCAGTCGGATCCGCGTAGCCTTCGCCGTTCCTCCCCGGCACATTGTCCCAGCTCATACCTCTGCCTCGTCGGGATCTTCCGGTTTGTCGTCCCAGCCGTTGATCACGAAGTTGTATCCGGGGTTCCTTCTGAGCCGTTTCGTGACGAGATCCAGCAGATCGAAGGACAGGTGCATGGTGGCGAGGCCGGTCGTGTTCTCGTCGTCTCCGTCCTCGGTAAACCGCACCAGAAGTTCGCCGATCGGTGGCTTTTCCTCCTGCTGCCTGCTCCGGTATACTTCGGCGGCGTCCCGGACGGGGATCCCGTGTATGTTGGCGTATTCAATTTCGCGCTTCATGCCTTCGCTGGGATTTTCTATGCCATACACCCAGATTTCGTCGCAGATGTCCAGCAGGGCGATCCCTGCGTCCATGCCGATCTTGCGTTCCTCCGGGATTGTCTCGTCAAAAAACTGGGTAAAATACACATGCGGCGCGATCGGTATCACGTCCGGCCAGAGCTCGACGGCTTCCCGGCAGTAGCCCTGTGCTTTGATGATGTTCTTTTCCATGTCTCCCCGGCAGGGGGAGCAGATATAAATAAGTCTGTTTCTCATGGTGTTGCTCCTTTCTGGCAGCAGGTGTTGAGCCTCTGCCTGATCATTTCGCAGTAGTCTGGGTTGATCTCTATTCCGATAAAGTCCCGGCCCTCCTGCGTTGCTACGGCTCCGGTGGTACCGCTTCCAGCGAAGGGATCCAGAACGGTGTCGCCGGGCCTGCTGCCAGCCAGCACACACGGCCGCACCAGTTCCTCCGGGAACGTGGCGAAGTGTGCGCCCTTGTAGGGCCTTGTGGCGACTGTCCACACGCTGCGGCGGTTTCTCTTGCCGGTTTCGTTTGGGACGAGTCCGTGGCTTTCCCGCTCCACACTGGCGCTATTTGCAGCGGCCTGATCGTGGGTATAAGCCCCGCCGCCTCTGAATGTCCGGGAGTTACCTCGGCGTCTGGCGTTCGGCTTGCTGTTTCCTTTGCTGCCAGCTGGCGCAGCGTTATAAAATCCCACGGCTGGCTCCTTGACGGCTTCGGCGTCATAGTAATATTTGGCGCTTTTACTCAGCAGAAAAATATATTCATGTGCCCGCGTCGGGCGGTCTTTGACACTTTCCGGCATGGCGTTGGGTTTTTCCCAGATAATGTCAGAGCGTAGATACCACCCGTCCGCTCGGAGAGCGAAGGCCAGCAGCCACGGGATCCCGATCAAGTCTTTGCGTTTCAGCCCGCTGCCCTCGCAGGTGCGCCGGATCTGGCTTTTCTTCTGGCCGCTGCTTTGAATGTTCTCGGCCTTCTCGTTGAATAGTCCGTCACGGTTCCGGCCTTTGCCGCTTGCTGCGTAGCTGTCGCCGATATTGAGCCAGAGGGTGCCGTCGTCTGTCAGAACTCTGCGCACTTCCCTGAATACCTGCACCAGCCGCTCGACGTATGCCTCCGGCGTTTCTTCGAGTCCGATCTGTCCGGCTGCTCCATAGTCTCGCAGCCCGTAATAGGGCGGTGACGTTATGCAGGTGCTGCAGCAGCAGTCCGGGAGAGTGCTCAGGCCGTCCAGCACGTCGGCGTTTATAATCTGCATTATGTGTTCGCCTCCTTGTCTATAAAATCAAATATTGAGAGCTGCGCGTCCTCCAGAGCGAAGCGCTCGTCGAATTGCTTCACTGTTGACCGGTTTGTGAAGCGGCAGGGGCTCACGTCGTCAAGTTCCAAAAGTCTGCCCCATAGTTCCGGGTGTTCTTTGCGGAGTCTCCGCAGCTCAGAGATCCGTTGATTGTGGCAAAACCAGCAGCCCAGCCGGGTGCGGCCCTTATTGTATGCTGGGGAGAGGCACCCCCCGTCTTGCAAATTTGGAAGGCGTCGGCCTCGGTTATTCCGTATTCAACGAGCGGCAGCAGGCTGCCTTCTGACGTCTTTTTATGTATCCGTTTTGTTTCATCTGCCGCTATTCCTATAACCGACTTGTAGTCGCCTTCTTGCTTTTTCCATTTCTGCATAGGCCGGACTTTCAAGTGAGAGTTGCACCATGCACCTTGGCGCATTGGAAAACCGTAAATCTCCCCGCATTTTTGGCTCCGTTGTTTGTAGGTTGTGAAAAAACGGCTACAATAGGTTTCTGTCGCCTGCACTATGGTGGTTTTTATCCCGTACCGACTTTCCAGAAACGGGATCGCCTTGGAGTGAATAAAGTCCTCATGTTCTGGTAGTTCGGCGCTGATTTTGTCATCGAACATGATCCGGCAGTACACGGCCTCGTCTATGTGGTGCCCGTGTTCCTCTGCCACAATGATCGCTGCGAGGCTGTCTTTTCCGAAGGAGCAGGAGGCGATCAGCTTCTTGCCGTCTGGCGTGCTCATTCTTTGCCCGCTCCGGCTTCCAGCGCCAGAGGATCCGCAGCCTCTAACATGGTGCGCCTGCTCCAGCCGGTGATCGCCTCGTATTCCCGCTCTTTATCGCGTCGCCCCTGTTCTCTGTCAGCGAGTAGCTTCTGTCCTTTATCTGGCAGCGCTGCGGCTGCTGCGTCGATCATGGCGGTGAGGTCGGCCGGTGTCATGTCTCTGGCTTTTTCCCGCTCGTACATGGGCGTGTATTGCTGCATGAAGGCTACGCGATCCATGCCGGGTTTACCGCCCACGCAGTAGCTCCGGTGCATTTCCCAGAGATTGCCCCAGCCGATTGCCTCGACGGCCCGCGCTACGAGCGGCGGGAGTTGGCGATATAGGTCGCCGTGGTTATATTCTCCGGCAGAGTAGAGCAGGTCACTGACGGCCAGCCACGCCTTGTCCGGTTCTATCAGGTCAGGGTGCGCGATCTCCAGAAGGATTTCTCGCAGCTCGGCCACGCTGGGCGGCCATTTGCTCGTTGCTATGTGCTTCTTGACGGCCAGAGCCACGAGAGCGGCGTCCACGTCCGCAAACATCATAGCCCAGAGGCTCACGGTAGCCTTGACGCTTTCGGCGTCTTTGAACTTGTCAAAATTCGGGTAGGCGGTGACGACGATCGCCACGAGCTGCGCTGCGTCTTTTTTATTCATTGGCTGCCGCCTCCTTCCTCGTCTGCGATAATACCGGCGAGCACGTCCATAGTGTTGACTCTGCCAGACGGTGCGGCCTGCTGCCGCTGCTCAAATTGTAGCCGCTTGTCCGTGTATTTGCCTTCGAGTACCTTCGTCATGTTCTCGCTGTTCATCAGCCAGTTAAAGTCTGCCGTCCAGTTATTGTCATTTTTGCCTTTCAGGAATGGTGAGGCCTCAGCCCGTGTAAACAGTTCCCGGAAGGTGTCGAGGTTACGGCCGTATTCCTTCCAGCGAGCTGCAATTGCCTTCTTTCGTTTGGCGCTTACCTTGCATAGTGCTGGGTAACTGGTACAGATTTCGTGATAAAGTGCCACGATCTCAGCATAGGGTACCGGCTCCGCTGCCTTACCGCCTTTAGGCGGCACCAGTTCTTCCTCTGGTGTAGTCTGGTCTACTCTGCTTTGGTCTGGTGTAGTCTGGTCTAGTCTGCCTGCGGCTGTTTCCTGTTTGTTCTCCGTTTCGTCTGCGGTCTGTCCGGCGGTCGCTTTACGGTCAGCCGACGCAGCGGCCCGACGACGGCGGGAGCGTAGTTTTTCGGCTTCCCGCTGGTCGATCAGTTTTCCGGTGTACTCGTACCAGTCGTGGATCTCCAGCACTCCGTCGTCGTTTTCGTCCAGAAGTCCGGCGTTTTTCATGGCCTGCACGAAGTCGTCCGGCGATTTGTCCCACTGTGCTGCGCGTGCTATGTTCCGATTACTGATCCCTTCCAGTGAGCCGCTGGGTGTATTATCCAGAGCCCAGAGCCAGAAGGAAACGAGAAGGCCCAGCATGTGAACGGGTTCGATCTCCAGCTCGTCAGCAGCAGAAAATAGCTTTCGGTGATCTTTTAGCTGTTGGTGAATTTGGATCCATGCCACCGTGCGCACCTCCTTTCGTGGTTCCTTTTTGGTTTATTTTCGTTTTATCTGCGGTCTGTCCGGCGGTCGCTCTCCGGTCAGTTCCACGGAAGTGCGCCCTCTGCACCTTCCGGGATCTCCATGAAGCCGTCCCCGGTGCTCGGCTGTCCAGTGCTGCCATTTGCCCCGCCTCCCCCGTTAGTATTACTGTCTGCGAAGTAGATCCGGGAGGTCGTGATTTCCACCGCTTTGCGGTGTTTCCCGGTTTCTTTTTCCGTCCACTTGCGCGTTGTGATCCGTCCTTCGACTACCACCTGTCTGCCTTTGGTGAGATATTTCCCGCAGAACTCGGCCCAGTTATCCCACGCGACGATCGGGAGATAGTCAGGCTGTGTGTTCTTGTCCTTACTCGGCACCGGCACGGCGAGATCGAAGTTCGCCACCGGCTTGCCGCTCGGCGTGTATCTGATTTCCGGTTCCTGAGCCAGACGGCCCAGAAGCACTACATGATTAAGCATTTGCATTTCCTCCTTGTCCCTGTCTCCTTGCCGCGTCCAGTGCGTTGCAGATTTCGTCGTACTGGGCCCGCGTCAGGTAGTGTGGATCCTGCTGCCCGTATCGCTGGAGGATCCGGTCGTTGATTTGCTGCTCCGTCCAGCCCACGTCCTCGCCCTTGCGATACATGCGTGTGAGCTGGGCCTTTGAGAGTGGCGTCTGAGCGCCTGTGTGCCCGTTCTGGGCGGGTTGTCCGGTCGCTTGTGTATTTCTGCCAGACGGTGCGTTTTGAGGCGCTGTGGGCCGATTTGCGGCCGCTGCCTGTCCTCCCGGCTGCCCTGTGGCTGCGAGGTCGCTCATGTCGGGATCCTCGTCGCCCTGATCTATTCCGAACTTTTCAAACAGATAATACTTAAGGCAATACGTCCATGCGCTGCCTTTGGCCTTATCCGGGCCGCCGTCGTTGGTTCCGATCGCGTGAAGCGTTACCTCCAGAGTGTCCTCTGGGTTGTCGGCGTTCGTCCAGCGGATCGTTAAGTCTGCCTCATATACCCAGACGGTGCGCTGCCCGTTCCGGGTACTCATGGTGTAAAAATGGTAGAACTGCGGATCGCCTTCCGGCGTGTGCCGGGTGGCAGCCTCCACTACAATGTCGAAGTTGACGCCATACTCATTCATGGCAGGAGTGAGCAGCCGGTACACGTCGAAAATCTTTGCAAACTTGTACTGCACGCCCTCCGAGTGCTTGCCCTGCGTGATTGCTGGTACCGCTTCCCGGAGTTTTACGAACTTCTGCTGGAGCGTCAGCTTCGGCCGCGCCGGTTTTTTTGGCGTCGGCTGTTTCTTCTCTGCGGTTTTAGTTCCCGCGTCCTCCTGCGTCATTGTTTGCCTCCTTGAAAAATTTGTGTCCGTTTATGGTCATTACATAGATTTGCGACTCGTGCCACTCGCTGTCTGTCAATGCCGGTGCATAAAAATACTTGATCGGCTCGCTGGTTGCCATGTGTCCGAAGTCGAACACGGCCGCCACGGCTTCCAGAGCCTCCGCTGTGGGTGTAGGGCGTCTCTTACTGTACGAGTACATGCTGAGGACTTCATGCGGCCGCATTTCGGTGTCCTCGCACGTCTGGAGTATGCACTGGGCCACGGCCACCTTGCCCGCGAAGGGCTCGCCGTCTGCTTCGGCGGTGAGTACCTGTGCGATCTCCAGCCGTTCGTCGTCGGTGAGTGTGTAGCGTTTCTCGAAGCCTGCCTCTGCCGCCCATGCGTCAGTCAGGTGCTCCATGTCCACCGCGTAGCCTTCGCCGTACTTGAATATGTACCCGGTAGGCTCTGGCTCGCTGAGGGTTCCCTCTGGTTCGGGAGCTTCCGGCTGCACGTTTTGGTATCTTACATTCCGGCAGAGGCTCACCGCGCCGTATATGGCGAGAGAGAGCACGAGAAGGATCAGGAGCAGGGCTCCGATCCGCGCCCAGTTTATCCGCTTGCAAAATCTCCGCAGTCGGTATAAAATAGGCTTAGGTTTCCGGCTTGTCCGAGCCGGATTTCTGGAGCGGTTGCCCTGTTGTGTTGAGAACGGAGGGCGGCCGCTCTTTGCTGTCTGTGATTGCATTTCTATCTCCTTACCAGCGCCGGGAGCGTATACCTCGGCGACTGCATGTAGTCGTTGAAGCGCTGCGGCCAGTAGCTCACGCGGGGGAGTCTGTCGCCGGTGACGCCGTACTTCGGGTTATATCCAAACAAATTTACATAAGAGAGCAGGTCGGGCCGTTCTGCGTCCATAGCCTTGCACACTTCGTACAGAGCCAGAACGTCGTCGATCGCGCGGTGGGAGTTTTGCACTTTTTCCTCCAGCCCGTAAGCCGTGATCGCGTTCGCCAGTTTATGAGGGTAGGCCCTCCGGTCTTTATAAACCGTGAGGCTGTCCAGATAGTCGCAGGGTGCCAGCATGTCCTCGCTTTCCTCAGAGAACTGTCCGAGAAGTTCCCGGATAAAGAGCAGATCGAACTGTGCATTGTGGGCGACGAGCAGCGTCTTGGGCGTGCTAAAAATCATATTTGCGAAGGCTGCTGCAGCATTTCCCGCCGGTATGCCTTCGGCGGCGAGCTTCTCGTCGGTGATCCCGGTCAGCTCCACGATCTTCTCCGGGAGGCACTGGCCCTCTGACAGCTTTATGAACATGTCCGTGCTGTCGGTCATTTTGAGGGTGCCGTCTGCTTCTTTTGTGATCCGGATCGCGGCCAGCTCTATGATCTGGCTTGTCTTGGCGTCGAGTCCGGTCGTCTCTGTATCGAAGAAAACGACGGCCTCATATTTCTGGAAAAGGTCTGAGAGATTACTCATGGTCGGCATCCTCCTTCCCGATCGCGATCGTCATGGTGCTGGCGAGTTTGAGCTGCTGACTGATTGAGCGGTACACGTCCACGCCTGCGTTTACCTGTGCCAGAGTCATTGCAAGGGCCGCAGCCTGCTGGATCTCTTTGTCGGTGGCTTCGTAGGCCATACGGGCGAAGCCTTCCGGATCCTCGCCGCCTGCCGCTTTGTAAAGCGTCGTGAGTTGGTGGGCTATGACGAGCCGCACCAGTCCGGGCAGTGTTTTGGCTTCCTGTGCCTGCTTCAGCTTTTCGGCGTTGGCTTTGATCGTGTCCTTGTCCTCCTGCGGCGCGTCGCTCAGATCGGTGGCTTCGTCCTCCAGATTATCCAGATTTCCAGAGTTGCCAGAGTACCGGACAAAAGCGGGCCGGAAGCCGATGCCCGCGCTCGAGCCCGGGCGGGAGTCGCCGCCGCTGAGGTAGAACACGCCAGCGCTCGTGCCGTTGCCCCAGGCGCCCCCGCGATAAATTACCCGCTCACCGTTATTGTCTACCCAGAAGTATTCTTCGCTATCATATCCGGGCGCAGGATAGAGGCCGAGCTCGATCAGCTTATCCGGGACGTCAATCTCAGAGGCGTGCAGGTTGGTGAAGTAGTCGCCGTCGTAGTCTTTTTCCGTTGCCTCGTGGGGCTGCACGAAGATTTCGCCGTCTATCGGGTTGAAATAAATCGGATCGCCGTCCGGTGTGTAGATCGCCGTCCACTCCTTCGAGTCCTTCGACTGATCCGCGCCTGCTGCCGCTTCGTTGTTTGGGATCACCTGCACCTGCCCGTTGAGGAAGCGCACGCCTCCGACGTGTTCCCAGACGTTACCCACCATGTCGGCCACGCCTTCGGCGGTTCTGTCGTGGTTCCATTCAATCGGGCCGGAGCCGGTCAGAGTCTTGCCGTAGCTGCCTTCGTATGTAGTGCCCGCCTGCTCCGGGTGGCTGTGGCTTTTGCCGCTGTTGGTGTTGCCGGTGGGGATTGTGTCATGCTCCCAGCTCCAGCGAGCCAGCGCGGCCCATTCGTCGTTTGTGATCAAGTGCCAGCCGGTGCCTTTGGCTTCGCAGAGCCGGATCGCCTCGTCGTGATCAATATTCACCGCCGGTTTCTGGTAGGGGAGAGAGTGCGGCACGCCTCCGATCAGCGTCGCCTGATACTTGCCGATCAGGTACTCAGCCACCTTCCTTCCCTTTAAGGCCGCCGGAAGTTTCAGCTCGTCCGGCGTAAATGCCACCATAACGTCGGGCACGCCCGCCGCGTCGTAAATTATCTCGTTTCTCATGGTTTTGCTCCTTTCCATTTGTTCCTGCACCGTGGGCAGCGGTAGCCGTACCACGGGAGGACTGTCTGCTTGCTTACGTTCCATTCCAGCCCGCACCCGCCGCAGATTTCGTAGCGGTACCCGCGTTCTATGCGCCGGGCATGAGTACGGGCCCGCGCCAGTTTTTTCTCGCCTCTTTAGCGGTTACTGGCTGCGCCGCGCTCTGGGCTGCTTCGGCTGCTGCCTCCTGCCGCGCTTCGCAGTCGCACTGTTCGCCCCAGTCCAGATTGCAGCCGCATTTCGGGCATACTTTGTAGGGTTTGGCTTTGCTCATGTGATCACCTCCATTGTCGGGGCGGCTCTCAGCTTCTCAACGAGCTGCTGCATGAGTCGCTTTCGGTATTTTTTGCGCACGCGGTACTTCTTGTCGTGCTTGTATAGGTGCCACCACTTCGGGTGGTCGTTTGCGCGGTAGAGCATGGCGTCCGTGAAGCGGTTCACGGTGTCGCACACAATCTTGGACGCTGTGATCGCTGCCTTAGTGAGCCAGTCGGCGAAGGCTCGGAGCGCCTGCGTCATTTTATCCATAGCCGCCGTGATTGCTTCGCCTGCTGCCGTCAGGATTGTGCGAGCTTGATCCGGCTCTGCGATCGTGAGCGTCAGTGCCACGCCGGGAGAGCCTCGACGCTCCGGGAGTTGGGCGGCTGCCGCTTCCTCCTGCTGCCGGTCTGCCTCCATGTGCTTGTGCATGAGTTCGTAGTCCTCGGCGCTCATGTAGCCGTCGTAGACGTATGGATCTGGCTCTGCACCGGTAGCTTTGCCATACCACGGCATATCGGCCGGTAGGCCCTCTGGGCGTTCTATCGGTTCCGGTGGGAAGGCGTCGGAGTCTTTCAGAAGGTTGGTGCCGTTCTCGTAGTGCCAGCGGATCCCAGCGGCCAGTTCTGCCACGGTCATGTCCTCACCGAAGTGTCCGCAGTAATAGCCGTTTACCATGACGGCGCTCGGATCCTGCTTCAGTATTTCACGGGCCTGCTCCAGATCCTCCGACTCGAAGGTGTCGTCGTCACAATTCAGCCAGAAGGCTTCGGCGTTCCAGCTCCGGCCAGTTTTCCAGACGATCACCCATGCGATCCCGTCCCGGATTTCGTCGGCGTATTCTCTCGCGATTGTGTTCAGCGCTGCCATGTGTCGGCCTCCTTTCTGATATGTACGACGGTCACGAGGTCGTCTACTTCGTGCCGGGTTATATATGTGTCCGTTCCGTCCATGCCGAGGAAATTCAGTAGCGGCTCGAAGCCGTCGAGCATGAAGCTGGTTACGGCCACGGCGTTGAGCCGGTAGACTGACGCTTCCACAATGCAAGGGCGATCGTCTGCCTCTGTGACAGCAGGGAAGGAGCCCCGGCATAATAGAGTGGCGTCATATTTGAAGTCGTTCGGTTTTGCCATGATCGGCCTCCTTTCAGTTTGTCAGAGAACGGCGGCCTCTGTTGGCTGCTCTGTGTCGTCTGTACGTCGGCCCCGTTTTCGGAAGTTCTCAGCGAGGCGTCTCTGGGCCAGCGTTGCGCTGTACTCTTTGCGCATATTGCAGTCAAGCCCTCCGGTTTCGCCTCGTTTCAGTTCCTTGTAGACGGTCGCCACATGTACGCCGATACTGTCGGCTATGTCCTGCACGCGCTCCCCTTTGAGATAGAGGGCCTCCAGCGTCTCGCGATCTGCGAGTGTCATATACCTGTATCCGTTCAAGTTCTCGCCTCCTTTCTGGGCTTTTTAGGTAAAAAAATAATGCGTCGGGAGGCTTTCGCTTCCTTTCGCATTTAATATTAGCTTCTTGATGTTTGAGAAGAAATACAAACTCTGATTGCGGATTGCCGCAGAATATAGTATGATTAATCTATATGTATTTTAGATGTGGAAGGAAATGGAGGGTGATATTTATGAACAAGATTATTACGATCAGCCGTGAATACGGCGCGGGCGGCCATTCTATCGGCCAGCAGGTGGCAGAAAAGCTCGGGATTCCTTTTTATGATAAGGACATTGTGCGGGAGACAGCGAAGGAAGGCGGATTTGAGCCGGAGCTGATCGAGCGGGAGCAGGAGGATGTCTCCAAGACAAATTCGATCCTGAAAAGTATCTGTACGGTATCCAGCGCTTATTTCAACGATTCTCAGGAGGCGATTCACGAGATACAGAAGGCCATCATTCTGCGTCTGGCGATGAAGGGGCCCTGTGTGATCCTGGGACGCTGTGCCGATGTGATTCTTAAGGAGGCCGGGATCGAGACGTTCAATGTGTTTGTTCATGCGGACGATCTGCACCGCGCTGTCCGGGTGAGCGAGCTCACCGGGATCAAAAATGCGACGGAGCTGCAGAAGGCCATTGCGAAGAAAGACAACAGCCGCCACAATTACTACAATCATTACTCAGGTAAAAAGTGGGGAGACAGCCGCAATTACGACCTGTCTTTGAACAGCGGCGTGATCGGATATGACAAATGCGTACAGCTTATCATTGACGCGGTGCAGGAGGAGGCATAGCCTTTTGGGAGACAGTACAATATGGACAAGCAGGGAAAAAACAGTGTTTTGCTGGCAGTGAATGGCACTCTTATGAGGGGGCTGGAGCTGGAACAGAATCTATTGGACGTGGGCGCGGAGTTTGCTTTTGAGTCAAAAACAGCGGATTGTTATCGTCTGTGGAGTATTCGGGATCAGAATCCGGCTATGATCCGTGTCGCACCGGGAGAATTGCCGTCTGCTAAAATAGACGTGGAGGTCTGGCGGGTTCCGGCCGAAGGTCTGGCAGCCGTACTTCTGAAGGAACCGGAGGGACTATCTGTAGGCAAAGTAATGCTGGAGGACGGACAGATGGTGCTGGGGGTTATCGGCGAACCGGTTCTGGTAAAGGGAATGAAGGAGATTACGGAATACGGCGGCTGGCGCAGCTATATAAAACATATCAAAGTAGAATAAGGGAAAAAGAGCCTGGAGTACTTTACAGTATCTCCGGGCTCTTTTTGTATTCGGCGGGCGGGACTTACGGCAGGCCGTAAAGAACGCATTTTTTACGAGAAAAACGAAAAAGCAATATTGACACTTTTAGGATAATATGATAGTATAGGTTTAACGATAAACCTATAAAACTAAATGGTAAATAAATGTAAAAATATACAAATAATACAAAGAGAAAAAAGGAAACAAAAGTATACTTTAATAGATTTAACGTTAAACGAAACAAAGCAAAAAAGAACAGGTAAATGCTGAATTCAAAACAAAAAGCTAAGAAAGGAAGGAAAAGGTTATGAAGAAAAAGCTTGTTGGATTTTTGGGAGCAACACTGGCAGCCACGATGATGGCTGGCATGGTAGCCGGAGCGTCTGAGGAGATCACGGTTACACTTGGTATCTGGCCGGAGGATACTCTGACAGATGAGATCGCAATGCACGAAGGTTTCCTGGAGAAAATGAAAGAGGTTCGTCCTGACGTTACATATGAACCGGCTTACTACAAATATTCCACCGATACATTTATGCCGATGGTGGAAGCAGGCACGGTACCGACAGTATTTGAGTCCTGGTTCACAGAGCCGCAGAAGCTGATCAAGCAGGAAGCAGTCGCAGATATCACGGACCAGCTCGAAGAGAGAGGATGGCTGGATGCGATGAACCCGTCCATCCGGGAGCTGCTCTCCGATGAGAACGGCCACGTATACGGTGTTCCGCGTGACGGCTATGCGCTTGGCGTAATGTGCAATAAGGCTCTGTTTGAGGAAGCAGGACTGGTGGATGAGAATGGCGTTCCGCAGTTCCCGCAGACTTGGGATGAGCTGCTTGAGACGGCAAAGACGATCCATGAGACAACCGGCTCCGCAGGTTTGTGTCTCCTGGCAAAGGACAATGCAGGCGGATGGCACTTCAGCAACATCGCATGGGCGTTCGGTGCAACTCTTGTTACAGAGAACGAAGACGGAAGCTTCACAGCGAACCTTGCTTCTGATGAAGCCATCGCAGCTATGGAATACGTAAAAGAGCTTGTAGATGCCGGCGTTCTGACCGCAGACCCGACCTCTGAAGATTGGGGTACAGGCTTCACACAGCTCGCTACAGGCGGCGCAGCAATGTACATTGCAGCAAACGACGCAGTAAATCAGCCGACACAGGCAAACGGAATGGCTCTGGAAGACCTGGCTATGTGCGCGATCCCGGCAGGCCCCGGCGGACAGTTCTCACTGTCAGGCGGTACGCCGTACATGTTCTCCAAGGATGCGACGCCGGAAGAGATCAACGCAGCCCTGGATTACCTTGAGATCATGGGCAAGACTCCGATTGTTACCGACGACGTAGTGGCAGGTCTGGAAGCGGACGCACAGATGAGAAAGGATTCCGGTATCCCGGTAATCCAGAAGTTCCCGTGCTGGATCAATCAGGACTTCCTCGATGCTGAGACAAAGACGATTGAAGAAAATGCAAACGTAGATCCGGCTCTGTATCAGTCTTACTTTGACGCTGTATCCTCCGACGGACTTCGTACAGAGGAGCCGGGCCAGACGCAGGATATGTACGCTGAGCTGACAAAGGTTCTTCAGGCAGTTATCACGGATGCGGATGCAGATATTCCGGCGCTGATGCAGACAGCAAATGACAATTATCAGGCTATTCTTGACAACCCGGTTGTTGCAGAAGCAGAATAAAGCGGATTGCTGAAATAGTTTAATCCAAATGGGGTTTCCAATGACCGGAAGCCCCATTTGTTGTAAAAACAGAAATACGAGGTTGAGAAGAATGAAGAAAAAGACGAAATTCAAGCGAAGAGACTTAATATCGTGGCTCGTCATGCTGCCGTCTCTGATCCTTTTTACATTCTATATCTGGGAGCCGCTTCTGGAGAACGTCAGACTGTCTCTTTACAGCACGATCCGTTATCAGACGGTGAACTTTGTCGGTCTGGCAAATTATGCCCGGGTCCTGAAGGTGCCGGATTTTAAGGCGGCCTTTGTGAATACATTTTCCTACACCTTCTGGTCGCTGGTGATCGGCTTCTTCATACCTATCATCATGGCGGTGCTGATCTCGGAGACCGTACATATGAAAAGCTTTTTCCGGGTAGGCGTCTATTTCCCGAACATTGTTCCGGGGCTTGCTACAATCTGGATCTGGAATTATTTCTTTACCCCGGGTCCCACCGGCGTGCTCAATATCCTTTTGGGCAAGATCGGAATTGAGCCCTTCGTGTGGCTGAACAATACAAAATGGACGATTCCGCTTATTGTTGTGACGATGACCTGGAAGGCGGCGGGCTCCACCGCTTTGATCTACATGGCGAGCATCAGCGGTATCAGCGCGGACCTGTACGAGGCGGCTACTATTGACGGCGCCAGCATCTGGCAGAGGATCCGGCACATTACGCTGCCCAGCATCAACGGACTGGCAAGGACGCTCCTGATCATGCAGGTGATTTCCGTGTTCCAGATCCTGTATGAACCGATGGTACTGAAGAACGGGGGCCCGAACAATGCAAGTATTTCACTGATGATGCTGGTATACCGGTTCGCGTTCCGTGACAGTGACTTCGCAGGTGCGGCGGCTCTGTCGGTTATGATCTGCATTATCTTGATCATACTGAGCGGCGTGTACATGAAGGTTGCAAAGAAGAAGGAAGAATATTAGGAGGAGAGAGCATGTTTTTTAGAAAATATTTTGATAAACGTGACGGAGCGATCCGGGGCTATGATATGCACTCTCCGAAATCGAGAGTACTGAGTATCATTATTATGCTGCTTTGCATTGTGATGGTGGTTACCGCACTGTTCCCTGTTGTATGGGTATTCCTGGCGTCCTTTAAGGATATTAAGGATTTTACGAGAAACGTGACGATTGTTCCGCAGCATTTTGATCTGGAAGGCGTAAAAAAGACCTGGGGACAGCTTAAATTTTCAAAATTCTATTTGAATTCCATGATGCTGGTGGCAGGAAGCGTGGTATGCGCGGTTATTTTCAACGGCCTTTTGGCCTACGGTCTTGCGGTCCTGAAGCCGAAGGGATACAAGGTGATACAGGCGCTTGTTATGTGGAGCCTTCTGATTCCGTCCACGGCCAGTATCGTAGCGCTGTTTCGAAACATCAATATGCTGGGCTTCAGCAAGAGCTTTCTTCCACTGTGGCTGTCCTACGGTGCAAATGCCTTCTGGGTTATCCTGTTTAAGGAGTTTTTCGAAGATATTCCCAGAGAACTGGTGGAATCCGCGAGGCTGGACGGCTGCGGTACACTGCAGGTATTTCAGAAGATGATCCTTCCGCTGTCCAAGCCCATCATCATGGTGGTTGCCATCTTTGCGGTGACGGCGGCGTGGTCGGATTTCCTGCTTCCTTATCTCGTACTGAATGGTTCCGGTAAGGAAACAGTTATGGTAAAGCTGTTCAGCTTTAAGGATACGCCGACGAATGCGGTGAGCATGCTGCGGGCGGTTATGTTCTCGATTATCCCGCCGACCATCCTTTTCATCCTTTTCCAGAAGCAGATTACCGACGGCGCGGCGGCAGGGGCGGTAAAGGGATGACATGAATGAATTGAAGTGAGGAAAGTATATGGCTAAGGTAGCAGATATCTATTTTAAAGAGCATCCGTGGCAGATTATTGAGGAGGACTTCGACCCGGCTTACTCCAGGGTGGCGGAATCCATCTTTTCCCTGGCGAATGAATATATGGGAGTCCGGGGCTACATGGAGGAAGGATACTCCGGGAAAAGCCTCACAGGAAGCTATTTTAACGGTATATATGAGCAAAAAAAGCAGGAGGGCTCTCATTACGTCGGAATTGCGGATGTGACAGAATTTATGGTAAATTCCGTGAACTGGCTGGAAACGGGGCTTGAGGCCGGCGGGGAGCGACTGGATCTGGGAAGGAGCAGCGTGCATTCCTTCCGCAGATGGCTGGACATGAAAACGGGACTTCTGACAAGAAGGCTTGTGTGGTGTCTGGCCGACGGAAAAGAGATTGAGGTGACATTTGAGCGAATCCTCTCTATGAAGCAGGTGGAATATGCGGCTCAGAGGATCACACTGCGGCCGCTGGATTTCCAGGGGAAAATACGTCTGTCTCTGGGGCTTGACGGCTCCGGGATCCATGAGAGCGTAAAAGAAAATCTGTGGAACGCTCTGGATGCGGTGGCAGGCGACGGATTTTTAAGCCTGGAGCTTGAGACGGTACATACGGCGCAGAGGGTGAACTCCGCTGCCCGGATCACCGGAGAGGGGGTTGCGCAGACCGGAGAGTGCCGGGAGGAAAAGAGGGTACAGCTTCTGTTTGAGACAGAGGCGGAGCCGGGAAAGACATACCGGGCGGAGCGTACCGTGTGCAATCTGGTATGCAGGAATGACGCAGGGGAGCAGGAATACCGCCGCCGGTGTGCAAAGAGCAAAGAGGAGCTGCAAAGGGTCAGCTTTGAACAGATCCTTGCGGATAATACGAAATGGTGGAGCGGGATCTGGGAGCACTGCGACATAGAGATCAAGGGCGACCCGGAGAACCAGCAGGGCATCCGCTTCTGTATTTTCCAGCTTTTCCAGACGTATCACGGCGCGGTGAAGGGAAGCAACATCGGGGCCAAGGGACTGACGGGGGAGGCGTACAACGGAAACGCTTTCTGGGATACGGAGACGTACTGCCTGCCCTTCTTCCTGTTCAACGATCTGGAGGGAGCGAGAAATCTTCTGTATTTCCGCTATCAGACGCTGGAGGAGGCGAAAAAAAGGGCGAAGGAGCTGGACTGCCGGGGGGCATTTTACCCCATCGCCACCATCAGCGGCAAGGAGTGCTGCAATCTGTGGCAGCACGCCAGCCTTCAGCTTCAGGCCTCCACGGCGGTGGCCTACGGCATCTGGTTCTATGAGAAGATGACCGGGGATTTGGATTTCCTGGCCTCCCAGGGAATCGAAATTCTGATCGAGGTCAGCCGGATGCTGGCTACGAGAGGAGATTATTCCAACGACGGCTCAAGGTTTGGTTATTACGGAGTCATGGGGCCGGATGAATTCCAGATGATGGTAAATCATAACTGCTATACCAATTATATGGGACGGTTCACCTTCCGCTATACCCTGGAATGTCTGGAGCGGCTGCAGAGGGAAGCGCCAAAGGCATACGAAAATGCGGTGGAGAAGACCGGGTATCAGGAGAGCGAGGGCGCAGCCTGGAAGCAGATGGCGAACCGGATGTACATTCCCTACGATGCAGAGCGGAAGCTCTATGAGCAGCATGAGGGCTTTTTTGATCTGCCCCACATCGACATCGACGCGATTCCAGTGACGGATTTCCCGCTGTACAGCCACTGGTCCTACGACCACATTTACCGGAACGACATGATCAAGCAGCCGGATGTCCTGATGCTGATGCTGCTTTTCAACAGCAGCTTCAGCCAGGAGGAGCTGAAGAGCAATTATGAATATTATGAGCCGCGCTGCATCCATGAGAGCTCGCTTTCACCCTCGGTGCATTCAATCCTGGCTACCCAGCTTGGAAAGGCAAAGGAAGCGTACGACTTTTTTGGTTTTGCGACAAGGATGGATCTGGACAACTACAACCGCAACAGCGATGAGGGAATTCATACGACGTCCATTGCGGCGGCCTGGATGAATATTGTATACGGCTTCGGCGGTCTGCGCTCGGACGGCGAGATCCTGAAAATCAATCCGGTGATCCCGAAGGAGTGGGAGGAATATTCCTTCAAGCTTCATTATGAGGGGGATGTTCTGCACATCTGCGTAGACAGGGAGCAGGTACATATTTCGACGGAGCAGGGAAAGGCGCTGGAGCTGATGATCTACGGCGAAAAGATATTGCTGGGAGAAGAAGCGCTGAATGTGGCAATCCCGGATTTTTGGAAAATAACAAAGGAGTGATGAGATGAACTGGGTGATCCAGGAAAATAAATTTTGCGAAGAGCAGATATCCCGGATGGGCAACCGCATGCTCTGCGGAAACGGTTACCTGGGGATTCGAGGAACCCTGGAGGAATACAGAAAGGAGCAGATGCCGGCGATCAATCTGGCCGGAATTTACGACCAGGTAGGCTCCGGCTGGCGCGAGCCTCTGAATGCGCCGAATGTATTGTATACGTACATCGTTGTGGACGGGAAAAAATATACGCTGCCGGAGACGGAGCCTCTGGAGCATCATATGGAGCTGGACTTCCGGCACGGAATTTTTTCCCGGGAGACAAGCTGGAAAACAGACCGGGGCATCGTGACGGTGAGAAGCGAACACTTTGCCTGCCGGGACGAGGTACACCGGATCGCGATGCAGTATCAGGTGACGGCGGATTTTCACGCGGAGGTGGAGCTTTACACGGGAATCGACGGGGACGTCTGGGACATCCACGGCCCCCATTACGATACGTTGGAGAGCGCCGAAGAGCAGGGCTGCAGTCAGATGCAGGAAGCCGCTTATGAAAATCAGGGCCGTAGTCAGATGCAGGGAGCCGCTCATGAAAATCAAGGCTGCATCCGCATGCGGGGAGTCACCCATGAAAAGGGCGATACGGTGGATGCTCTGGAAACGGTGACGGCAGATTTCCCGTGCGAACGCCATCTGGCTGCAGGAGAAAAGGAGATTCTTCGCCGGATCACCTTTGTGACGGAGATCGGACGGAGCTATTATATAGAAAAAACGGCTGTCATATTTACCTCAAAGGACGAGGGCTGGAATCTGCAGAGGGCGCACAGGATGCTGCAGGAATCAAAGGTAGCCGGATATGACGCTCTGAAGGAGAGCCACTGCCGGAAATGGGAGGAAAAATGGGCGGTCAGCGAGGTGGAGATCGACGGAGACGAGGAAGCGATGAAGGCTTTGAATTATTCGATCTATCATCTGCTGTCCATCGCGCCGACGCATGCCTCAAATATGTCGATTCCGGCCAGAGGACTGTCGGGGCAGACGTACAAGGGCGCTGTTTTCTGGGATACGGAAATGTTTATGCTGGACTTTTTCCTGTTTACGGACCCGGATGTGGCCAGAAGCCTGATGAAATACCGGGTGGATACCCTGGACGGCGCCCTGGAGAAGGCGGCCCATTATGGATACGAGGGCGCGTTTTATGCCTGGGAGAGCCAGGAGGGCGGTTTTGATGCCTGTTCCGACTATAATGTGACCGATGTGTTTACGGGACGGCCCCAGAGAACGTATTTCAAAGATAAGCAGTATCATATCTCTGCCGCGGTGGTATATGGGATCATGCGCTATACCCAGGTGACAGGAGACCAGACTCTGCTGCAGGAGGGCGGTCTGAAGACGGTTATTGAATGTGCAAACTTTTATTACAGTCTGTTGCTCAAAAAGGCGGCGGGGGACTTCTATGAGATCCGGGACGTAATCGGGCCGGACGAATACCATGAGCGAGTCAACAACAACGCTTACACGAACCGGATGGCGAAATTTGTCTTCCAGTCCGCGGCAAAGCTGCTGAAAAATCTGGAGAGCGAGGCTGCCGGGCAGGAATATCAGGTGGATGAGCTGATTCATAGGTTTGAGGATGCCGCCGCACATATCTATCTTCCGAAGCCGGATCAGGACGGCGTCATCGAGCAGTTCGACGGCTACAGCCGTCTGGAGGATGCCTCTCTTGATGAGGTGCGCAGCAGGCTGCTCCATGAAAAGGAATACTGGGGCGGGGCCTACGGCGTGGCCGCAGAGACGAAGGTGATCAAGCAGGCGGACGTCGTCACGATGCTGAACTTGTTTTCACAGGAATATGAGCCGGAGATTTTGAAAAAGAACTGGGAATATTATGAACCAAGAACCGAGCATGGTTCATCCTTGAGCTCCTGCATGTATGCAATGCTGGCCTGTAAATGCAATATGCCCCAGAAGGCGTATCCGTTTTTCATGAATTCTGCAAGGGCGGACCTGAAGGACGGCGGTAAGGAATGGGCAGGGCTGGTATACATCGGAGGGACGCATCCGGCGGCAGCCGGGGGCGCATACATGACGGCCATAGAAGGGTTCGGAGGCATATCCGTGGAGGATGGCACGGTGAGATCCGCAGCCGTACTCCCGGAGGGATGGAACAAAATGAAATTCCACATTTGCTGCCGGAACATCCGCTATGCAGTGGAGGTCGGCAGACAGGGAACAAAAATTACGGAAGAAGGGAACGTACACTCTGACGCTCTGTGAGCCGAACGGGCAGGATAATATTAGTCTGCCGGGGCGTTTCTCCCTCGAGAAGCTGAAGCATGAACTCCACAGCGGTCTGTGCCTTCAGCTTCATGTCCTGATGGACCGTGGTGAGGGGCGGCGTCACCATCTGGCACATGGCGATATCGTCAAAGCCGATGATGGAAATATCCTCCGGCACCCGGATGCCCCGGGCGTGCAGGCCGCTCATAATGCCGATGGCGAGCTGGTCGGCGGAGGTGACAAGGCCGGTGATATCCCTGTGGGCGGAGATTGCATCAGCGGCAGCGTGGCAGGATGCTACGCTGTCCATTTCATATTCAAAGAGGATGGACGGGTCAAAGGGAAGACCGCTTTCCGTCAGGGCCGCCTTGTATCCGAGAAAGCGTTCCTGCAGCACGCCGCCGTCCTTCATGAAGGGGCTGGCATAGGCGATGCGGGCGTGGCCCTTTTCTGCGAGATATTTGGTGGCGAGATAGCTGCCCTTAAAGTCCTCCAGTCCGACATTGTATACATTGGGCTGACGGACGTAGCTGTCGATGAGGACGATGGGAATATTGAAGGCGGAAAGGGCGTCAAAAAAGGTATCGTGAAAAATACCTGTGAGGAAAAGGCCGTCTACGTTCCAGTTCTGAAGAAAGCTGATGAGCTCTTCGGTGGTCTTTACCGTGCGGAGCATCAGATAATAGCCGTTTTCCCGGAGGGCGCTTTCAATCACGCCGATGGCGGAGGAATGAAACGGATCCTCCATCATGTTGGTGTCGTCCCGGGTGATGACGTGGTTGATGAAGGCGATCACCTTGGAGGACTTGGAAACCAGAGTCCTGGCAGACATATTCGGCGTATAACCGAGTACACGGATCGCGGCATTTACCTTTTCAATCGTTTCCTGGGAGACCCGGTTCGACCGGCCATGAATGACGTTGGAAATTGTCGTGCAGCTTACGCCGGTGTAGTTGGCGATATCTTTAATGGTAACCATAAAGGAATTTCCCTTTCTATTTCAATGAAGAGTTTAACGTTAAACAATCTGCTTTTTTAATATATAATAGAATATTTTTTTTTGCAAGAGACAGGAGGAAAGAAAGATGATCAGAGGAGTGATTTTTGATCTGGACGGTGTACTGGTATCCACGGACGAGCTTCACTATCAGGCGTGGAAGCATCTGGCGGAGGAGCTGGGAATCATGGATTTCAGCAGAAAAGACAATGAGCGTCAGCGCGGCGTCAGCCGGATGGCGTCTCTGGAGATCGTGCTGGAGAAGGGGGCGAAGGAATATACGGAGGAAGAAAAAATAGCTCTGGCCGAAAAGAAGAACGATTATTATAAAAGGTCGCTGCAGGCTCTGTCTCCGGCGGACGTGCTGCCGGGGGCGAAGGAAGCGCTGGAAATGCTACGGCAGCGGGGAATCCTGACCGCTGTGGGCTCCGCCAGCAAAAATGCGCCGGAGATACTGGAGCGGATCGGCCTGATCCCGCTTCTGGACAAGATAAGCTGCGGTCTCGACACCACCAAGTCAAAGCCGGATCCGGAGGTGTTTCTGGTGGCGGCGAAGAAGCTGGGACTATCGCCGGAGAGCTGCCTCGTAGTGGAGGATGCGGCAGCCGGGATTCAGGCCGCAAAGGCCGGAGGAATGAAAGCCCTGGCAGTGGGACCGCTGTATCAGCAGCTGGGCGGAGATTTTGCGGCGAGAGACCTGTCAGCAGTGGAGAGCTGGGACGAGATACTGTAGGAGAAGCGCACGAACGAACGGGAGTGAGACACTGTAGGAGAAGCGCGCCGACGAACGGGAGTGAGGTACTTCGGATAGAGAACGGTGACAGGCCAGGATAGAAGTACTGTGAGTAAGGATATGAGGCCGCTATGGAGAGCAAAAGCCATAGCGGCCATTTTCATTTGGTTTCCGGCGGTCAGATTTGAGAAACATTTATCTCAAATTGATTGACAACGGAGAAATACTGGTATATCATAAGAAAAAACCATAGTATTTTAATATGATTTATATGAAAAGAAGAACGCTGCAGCGGACAGAGTCAGAGCAGCAGTTTTCAGTGTGGACAGATCTTTTATGGTTTGAGGGAGGAGCAGCAGTTATGAATGTAGTATTTATCTCACCCCATTTTCCTCTTCACTTTTATAATTTTTGCGACAGGCTGAAGAGGCTGGGAGTGCAGGTATTGGGGATAGGCGATGCGCCGTATGAGAGTATAGGCGAGAATTGCCAGAATGCCCTGACGGAGTATTATTATGTGGGCAATCTGGAGAATTACGGGGAGGTATACCGGGCAGTTGCTTTTTTTATTTTCAAATACGGCAGGATCGACTATATTGACAGTCAGAATGAATACTGGCTTGAGCTGGAAGCAAGGCTCCGCACTGATTTTCATGTCACCAGCGGATTTCAGACAGCAGATATGGAAGCGGTCAAAAGAAAATCTGAGATGAAAAAGGGCTATGCCGGGGAAGGCGTAAAGACTGCCCGCTTTCATCTGGTTGAGGATCGGGAGGGGTGTTTGCGCTTCATTCAGGAGGTGGGGTATCCTGTTGTCGTGAAGCCGGATAACGGAGTCGGCGCCGCGAATACCTGGAAGCTGACCTCGGCAGAGGAATTTGACCGGTTTTATGAGGAGAAACCGGATGTACTTTTTATTATGGAGGAATTTGTTCCCGGGCATGTGGAGACCTTTGACGGCATCACGGATTCAGATTGTAATATTTTGTTCTGCACCGGACAGGTGATGGAACGGACTCCCATGGATATGCTGCTTGGCAGCGGAGAAAATGTAAGCTATACTCAGAACGTGCAGGAAAGCGGCCTGTATGAGATCGGAAAACGGGTGGTAAAGGCATTTCACACAAGAAGCCGTTTCTTTCATTTTGAATTTTTCCGTCTGGATGAGGATAAGGCCGGGCTGGGCAGGAAGGGGGACATTCTGGGGCTGGAAGTGAATATGCGGGCTCCCGGCGGGTATATCCCGGACAAGATGAATTACGCTTATGATGTGGATGTGTATCAGATATGGGCAGAGAGTCTTGTTTATAACGAAAACCGTTCCTTCAGGGATTATAGGTTTAAATATTATGTCACTCATTTTGGCAGGAGCGCCGATGTCTCCTATCTGCATTCTCCAGAGGAAATCCGGTCTGCGTATGAGTCGCAGTTTATACTGGAAAAGGAGCCTCCGAGGTCTATTTCCGGCGGGATGGGGAGCCATATTTTCCTGCTTCGCTCCGCATCGAAGACGGAGCTGGATCAGCAGGCAGAGTACATACTGAAGCGCGCGGACGGTACAGGATGGATATGCGGAGAAAGGATGTGAGAAAAATGCTGCATGCAGAAAACCCGGAAGTCAGAGAGCTTCTGTTAAAAGGAAATTTTGGGCTGGAAAAGGAAAGCCTTCGGATCAGTGCGGAGGGCTTTCTCGCCCATACGCTTCACCCGTTTCCAGAAGACAGTCACATTGTAAGAGATTTCTGTGAGAACCAGACGGAGATTAATACTCCGGTGAAACACAGCGCCCGGGAGGCGGTTCAAGCCCTGAACGGATATTATGAGACGATCCAGAAAAAGCTTGCGGCGCTTCCAGAAAGAGAATACTTATGGCCTTTTTCCAATCCGCCCTATATCCGGGATGAGGATGACGTGCCGATTGCGCTGTTTGAAGGAAACAGTGCTTCGAAAACGGTGTACCGTCAATACCTTTCTGACCGCTATGGAAGGTACAAGATGACCTTTTCGGGCATTCATGTGAACTTTTCCTTTGCAGATGAGCTTCTGCAAAAGGATTTTGAGGTAAGCGGCGAACAGGATTTTACAGAATACAAGAATCAGACCTATGTGGCTCTGGCAGAGCAGGCTGCCGCCTACGGCTGGCTTCTGGTGGCTGTCACGGCTGCCAGCCCCTTGATGGACAGCTCCTTTGAGGAGAAGGGAAAGTTTGACCAGGATATTTTCAATGGCATGGCCTCCGTGCGCTGCAGTGAGATGGGATACTGGAATTTCTTTTCGCCGATTTTTGACTACAGCAATATCCGGGCGTACGCCGACAGCATTCAAGGCTACGTGGACAACGGGCTTTTGAGCTTTCCCACAGAGCTGTATTATCCGATCCGGCTGAAGCCTGCAGGCCTGAACAATCTGAATACGCTGCGGGAGGAGGGTGTCAATCATATTGAGCTGCGTATGTTTGACCTGAACCCTCTGGTTCCCTGCGGAGTTGAAGAAAAGGATGTGGTCTTCGCCCATCTGCTGCTGGTATGGCTGGCTTCTACGCCGCGGCAGCCCTTTTCTGAAAAGGCGCAGGTACAGGCGGTGCAGAATTTCAAAAATGCGGCTCACTATGATTTGAAAACGGTGAAGATCGTGGCCCCTGACGGCGAGGTGCTCACCGTAGTTCAGGCTGCTCTCAATATCCTGTCCGGCCTGCGGGAATTTTACCGCGGCTATCCTGAGGATATACAGGAGGTTCTGGACTTCCAGGAGGCAAAGTTCCTGGACGGCGACAACCGTTATGCCTGGAAGGTGCGCAGGGAGTTTTCAGAAGGGTATGTGAAAAAAGGATTAAAGCTGGCGAAGCAAAGACAGGAGGAAATATGAATGTGTGAACTTTTCGGAGTCAATTCGGCTTCAAAAATTCATTTGAATGATCTGCTGAAGGACTTTTTTTCTCACAGTGAACATCATCCACACGGGTGGGGAATGGCGGTGTTTTATGAAAATTCTGTTTCTCTGGAAAAGGAACCGCTTCAGGCCAGCAAAAGTGTATATCTGAGGGAAAGGCTGAAGCATAAGATAGAAGCACAGGACATGATCGCCCATATCCGTCTGGCGACAGTAGGTACGTTGGAATATGAAAATAGCCATCCGTTTGTGAAGCGTGATAATTACGGCAGGACGTGGACGCTGGCCCACAATGGTACGATCTTTGATTATTCTAAGCTGAACCCGTATATCTGGCTGCAGGAGGGGAAGACGGACAGCGAACGGATCCTCTATTATCTGGTGGACCGGATTAATCAGGAGCAGGCAGAAAAACAGAGAATGCTGAGCGGGGAAGAACGATTCCTGCTTCTGGATCGGATCATCTGTGATATGGCCCCCGGCAATAAGATTAATCTGCTGATCTATGACGGTGAATTTATGTATGTTCACACAAATTATGCGGATTCGCTTTATATTTATCAGGAAGAGGGCACTGCGATATTTGCAACGGTGCCTCTTTTGCAGAAGAAATGGGAGCCGGTTCCTTTTACGACACTGCTTGCATACCGTCGGGGCGAACGGATTTTTACGGGAACGGAGCATGGACATGAGTATAAGAACAATAAAGCAGATATGAAATATTTGTTTGTCGATTTTGCACAGCTGTAGGGAAAAGCGAATAACGGATGAAAGACAGTTAACAGCAAAGAGCGGAGGGCGGTAAGCCTTCCGCCTTTTTGCATTTTCTCATTTTCAATTCAGGCTTCAAACTCAATAAAAACACAACATAAATAATATATATGTTGCAAAATATATAAAGATATAATATAATAAAAGACGGAGATGCAGGATGAGATATATTAACCCGATGACTCAAATAGTTTTGCCGCTAAGCCGGAAAATCCGTCTGGCCAGGAGCGGATTTATGTATGAAAAACTTCGAATCTGTGATAAAATAAAGGAGGGTTTTATGAACCATAAACAAAAACAGAATATGATACCTTTAAAAGAACTGAACCTTACAAACCGCTTCCTCTTTTCAGAGGTGATGGAGGATTCCCGGACGCAGAGGGATGTGCTGAGTATTATTTTCGGACGGGAGATTCCGCTGCTTAAAAAGTCCGAGACAGAAAAAGAATTGCGGTTGTCGCCGCTGATTCGTTCTGTCCGTCTGGATATGTTTTCTATGGATGAGGAGCAGACCATATATAATACAGAAATGCAGGATCAGTGGCAAAAGGATCTGGCAAAAAGAAGCAGATATTATCAGGCATTGATGGATACCTCTCTTTTACAGCCGGGAATTATAGATTACAGCTGCCTGAATCCTACATTCTTTATTATGATAATGACCTTTGACCTGTTTGGGTGCCGGAAATATCAATATACCTTCCAGGCGAAATGCGAGGAGGTGCCGGATTTGGTTCTAAGAGACGGAGCCGTTCGGATTTTCCTGAACACACGTGGAGAAAATGAGGATGAGGTATCCAAAGAGCTGGTGGATTTCCTGCATTATGTCGAATGCACCACGGACGATGCGGCAAAGAAGACGGAAAGCGAAAGAATCAGGCGGATACATAAGCGGGTATGTGAGGTGCGGGCCAGCGAAGAGATTGGAGTGAGATATATGCAGGAATGGGAAGAGAGATATTATGATAGGATGGAAGCACAGGAAGAAGGACAAAAAAAGGGTAAGGAGCAAATCAATGAGCTGAACCGCCGCCTTTTGGCGGAAAACCGGATAGAGGACTTGAAGAGGACGGTTCTTGATACGGAGTATCAGCGGAAGCTGCTGGAGGAGTACGGATTAATAGAAGTATAGAAATTTCAAAACGATAGCAAAGAGCGGAGGGCGGTAAGCCTTCCGCTCTTATTTTTATCCTTGTGTCCTGAAGATAAAATATAGATACCAATTTGACAAATATCACACTGAATTTTGCCTCCTCTTTTTTTATAATGCAAAATAGCAAAACAGTATCCGAAAAGCGTGTTTCGTTCCGCTTCGGACAAAAGGAGAGACAGGAATATGAGAATAGAATTTATCGACGGGGAAGGCAGCTTCCTGGCGGAGGGAGCCGAGGATACGGGGTATCTGTATTTTCCGATTGCAAATGAGGCCGGAGTTATGGGGAGCATTGCCCCGAATCTGGCGGGAGATACCAAGACGGGGCAGAATTCCTTTTTGCTGGAGCCGGTCAGCGCGGAAAATCTGCACAGCAGTACGATGGGAAGGAATATCTGGTGTAGGATTGCCGGAAAGGGCGTCTGGTCTGCAGCAGGGAATTCTGCCCTTCAGTATGCACAAAAATATGAGGATAAAAGAGACCGGACCTCTCTGGTGATCGGTAAGCTGTGGCAGAAGGTGCGCAGAAGCAGTGAGGAGTATGGGATCAGTGCGGATATCCTGAGCTTTTGTCCGGCTTCCCGGGAAAAAGCGGAGATTATGAGGGTCACTTTCTGTAATACCGGGGCGGAAACGCTTCAGATAGAACCCATTGCGGCGATTCCAATTTATGGGAGGAGTGCGGACAATTTAAGGGATCACCGGCATGTGACCGCGCTGCTTCACCGGATACGCACCACGGAGGATGGCGTATCTGTAAAGCCGGTGCTGTCCTTTGACGAGCGGGGGCATCAGATCAATGAAAATACGTACGGTGTCTTTGCCCGGGGAGAGAAGGGGGAACGGCCGGTGGGCTTTTATCCCGTATTGCAGGAATTTATCGGAGAGGGCGGAAATCTGCTCTGGCCGGAGGCGGTAGTGAAGGATACGGCCAGGCTGTATCCTGCGGGCAGCACCGTAGAGGGCTATGAGGCCATGGGCGGCATCCGCTTTGCCATGGCGGAACTGAAGCCGGGGGAGAAAAAGACGTACTGTATTGTTTTGAGCTATGACGGGGAGGGCATGCAGTACCTGGAGGAGGAGCAGGTAAACGCTGCCTGGAAGGATCAAAAAAACTGGTGGAATTCCGTTTCGAAGGTATCCTGCCATTCCGGGGATGAAGGCTTTGACCACTTTATGAGCTGGGTGGGAATCCAGCCGACGCTGCGCAGAATCTACGGCTGTTCCTTCCTGCCGCATCACGATTACGGGAGGGGTGGTAGAGGATGGAGGGATCTGTGGCAGGACAGCCTATCCCTGCTTCTGTCAGACCCCCAGAGAGTAAGACCGATGCTGGTCAGCTATTTTGACGGCGTGCGCATCGACGGCAGCAATGCCACCATCATCGGCACGAAGCCCGGAGAGTTTGTGGCTGACCGCAATTCTATTGTCCGGGTATGGATGGACCATGGGCTGTGGCCCTTCATCACCGTAAAACAGTATATTGACCTGACAGGAGATTATAAAATCCTGTTTGAGGAAGGAACGTATTTTAAAGACAGGGTCTGCTGCCGGGGCGAGGGCCGGGATGAGCTTTGGGACGGAAAAACAGCGGTACTACAAACGCCTGAAGGAATGATGGTAAAAAGCTCTGTCCTGGAGCGGATTCTGCTGCAGCATCTGACGATGTTTTACGATGTGGGAGAGCACAATCATATGCGGCTGCGGGGGGCCGACTGGAACGACGCTCTGGATATGGCCCGGGAAAACGGAGAAAGCGTGGCGTTTTCTGCGGCATACAGCGGCAATCTGAAAAATCTGGCGGAGCTTCTTTATTGGATGAGGACAGAACAGGGAGTTGCAGAGGTTGAGCTGGCGCAGGAGCTGCAGCTTCTGCTGGAATCCTCGCAGAGCTGCTATGATTCCTGGGAGGAAAAGCAGCGGATTCTGCAGGAATATTGTGATTCCTGCAGACATACCGTATCCGGCAGGAAGGTGAAGGTACCTGTCCTGGCGCTGGAGGAAAATCTGCGGCAGAAGGCGTCCTGGATACAGAACCATATCCGGCAGACGGAGTGGGTCGGAGACGGAGAGGAAAACCACTGGTTTAACGGATATTATGACAATCAGAAGCGGCAGGTGGAGGGACGGAAGGAAAGCGGCGTCCGCATGATGCTGACCAGCCAGGTATTTACGATTATGTCCGGCACGGCGACCAACGAACAGACGGAGCAGATCTGCAATGCGGCGGACCGCTATTTATATGAGGAAAGTGTTGGAGGCTACCGGCTCAATACAGATTTTAAGGAGCTGAAAACGGACCTGGGAAGGATGTTCGGCTTCGCCTACGGCCACAAGGAAAACGGCGCGGTATTCTGCCACATGGCCGTGATGTATGCGTACAGCCTGTATTCCAGGGATTTTGTGAAGGAGGGCTACAAGGTGATCAGCGCTCTTTACCGTCAGGTGATGCACACGGAGGTGAGCTGCATTTATCCCGGTATCCCGGAGTACTTCAACGACAAGGGCAGAGGCATGTACCACTATCTGACGGGAGCGGCAAGCTGGCTGGTGCTGACGGTGCTTACGGAGATGTTCGGCGTGAAGGGCGTAAGGGGCGACCTGCTCCTGCAGCCGAAGCTTCTGGCGGAGCAGTTTGACGAGGGAGGCAGAGCCAGGATCAGCTTTACATTTGCAGAGCAGCAGCTTCGGGTCATCTATGAGAATCCGAACCGCAGAGAGATCGGGGATTATACGATTGAGGAAATTTATATTGACAAAGAGCCGTATGCCGCAGGAGAAGAGGCGGTGATTCCGAGGACGCTGCTGACGCGGCTTATGCCGGAGATCGAGCATCAGATCCGGGTGGTGCTGTCATAGCGGCGTGTCAAAAGCCGAAGCCTGCAGGAAATAGTTGGAGAGAACGACAGAGAAATTCAGACAGAATGAGGAGAAGAGAGCAATGATAGATCACAAGGGAAGATTTGTAATAGAAAATTATGGAAAAAAGCCGGAATTCGCCAGCTTTCTTCCGGGTATCAGCGGAATGTACGGAATTCCGATCTGGTGCTATTACGTAAACCGCGGACAGTGCGTGACCAGCTTTGGCGTGCAGGATAAGGATCATTCCATTATGGAATTTTTCCCGGCGCATCAGGCGTATGCCCGGACAAAAAAGCTGGGATTTCGAACCCTGATAAAGACAGAGGGAAGAGTAATAGAAGCATTTGACGATGAAAACACGCCCCATGCCATGCACATTGGTATGAACGAGCTAGAGATTAAGGAACTGGATAAGCGCAGCGGTCTGGAAACCACCGTCGCATATATTACCCTGCCCGGAGAAACGGTGGGCGGCCTGGTGAGGAAGGTGACGATCCGCAATATCTCGGAAGCGCAAAAATACCTGGAGGTGCTGGATGGAATGCCGGAGGTGGTTCCTTATGGTATAGATCTGGAATCTCTGAAAATGATGGGACAGACGATCATGGCATGGATGGAGGTGCAGTACCATGAAACGGGACTTCCCTTCTTCCGCGCCCGGGCCACCACGGAGGACTCGGCGGAGGTGACGGAGATAAAAGGCGGCAATTACGGACTGGCCATGGACGGAGACGGAAACCGGCTGCCGGTTATCGTGGATCCGGCCTGCATTTTTGCTTATGATTCTTCCCTGGTACGGCCTGTGGCGCTGGAGGAGTCTGCGGCGGCGGATATCTGCAGGGCGGATCAGGTGACGCAGAACCAGATGCCATGCTGCTTTTTTGTGAAGGAGGCGACGTTGGAGCCCGGGGAGGAACTGGTGCTCTATGAAATCTTTGGTCAGGCCCATACCCGGGAAATTCTGGAAAAATTCAGCCGCCGTGTCACCGGTCCTCAGTTTTTTGAAGAAAAGCTCCGGGAGGCTGTAGGGCTTACGGAGGAAGTGACGGATCCCATCGCCACGAAGACGGGGAATCCCCTGTTTGACCAGTATTGCCGGCAGACCTTCCTGGATAACGTGCTGCGGGGCGGGTACCCGGTGATGCTGGAGGGGAAAAAGCTGTTCTATCTGTATTCCAGAAAGCACGGGGATATCGAGCGGGACTACAATTATTTTTCCATGCTGCCGGAGTTTTTCTCCCAGGGCAACGGAAATTTCCGGGATGTGAACCAGAACCGCAGATGCGACGTGCAGTTTGCTCCCTTTGCCGGGGACAGGAATATAAAGACCTTTTACAACTGCATCCAGATCAACGGCTACAATCCTCTGGGGATCGAGAAGATCACGTACCGGGCGCAGGTGGAGGGGCTTGGGGAGTCCTTTACCCCGGGCGAGCTGTACCGTTTTCTGGAAAAGACCTCGAAGAGCCGGGAAGAGCTGGAATCGCGTTTCGCTCAGATTCTTTCCGAAGCGGAATACGAGGATAAGACGAAATTTATAGAGGGCTATTGGACGGATCACTGGACCTACAATCTCGATCTTCTGGAGTCCTATCTTACGGTTTATCCAGAGCGGGAGCAGCAGCTTCTGTTCGGCGAGCGCTGCTACACGTATCTGCAGGCCAAGGAGGAAATTCTTCCACGGGCAAAGCGGTACGTGAAGACGGAAAACGGCATCCGTCAGTATCGTTTTCTGAAAGAAAATCCGGCGGCTGACCGCACGTATCTGACCGACGGCAAAGGCAATGTCGTTAAGAGTACTCTGGCGGAAAAACTGTTCCTGCTGTGCGTGCTGAAGACGGCGGCGCTGGATGCCTACGGTATGGGAACCGAGATGGAGGGCGGAAAGCCGGGCTGGTACGATGCACTGAACGGCCTGCCGGGTCTGCTGGGCTCCTCCATGTGCGAGACCTACGAGACGGCAAGACTGCTGGAATATACGATCTCCGCGTTAAAACGGCACCAGGGAACGCTTCAGATACCAGAGGAGTTGGCAGAGCTGGCGGGAAAAATCTGTGAGGCAGCCGAAGCGGAGAAGCCGCAGCAGGCAGAGGGCGAGGTGCTTGTTTACTGGAACCGGGCGAATGATGCAAAGGAAGCTTACTGGAAAAAGACGGAGCGCTGTGTGAGCGGCGGAGTGAGCGTGCTTGGATGGGAAGAAGCCGCCGGTATACTGCAGGAGCTATATGAGGTGGTACGGCATGGCGTGGAAAAGGCGCTGGCCTGCGGGAAAGGCATCAGCCCTGCTTATTTCTATTATGAAGTGGAGGCGTATGAGGAGGATGCAGAAGGGATACATCCGACCCGGATGAAGCAGCATATGCTGCCGTATTTTCTGGAGGGGCCGGTGCGCCATCTGAAGCTTTCACTGCCCACCGAAGAAAAACGGACGCTCTACGAAAACGTAAAGGCCAGCGGGCTTTATGATAAAAAGCTGCGGATGTATAAGGTGAATACTTCCCTGATGAGCTCTACCTTTGAGCTTGGCAGATGCCGGGCCTTTACTCCGGGCTGGCTGGAGAATGAATCCATTTGGCTGCACATGGAATATAAATATCTTCTGGAGCTTTTGAAATCCGGTCTGTACCGGGAATTTATTCAGGATTTCCACCGGGCGGCGATCCCGTTTCTGGATGAAAACGTATATGGCCGCAGCTTATTTGAAAATTCTTCATTCCTTGCCAGCTCCGCAAATCCGAATCCGGCCATTCACGGAAAGGGCTACGTTGCGCGGCTCAGCGGTTCTACGGCGGAGTTTTTGCAGATGTGGCAGATCATGATGTTCGGCGCAAAGCCCTTCGGGCAGGCGGATGGCAGGCTGACGCTGAAATTTTCGCCGTTGATTCCTTCTTATTTAATCGATGAGAAGAAAAGGATCGAGGCGTCCTTTCTCGGAAAGACGAAGGTCATTTATCACCTCTGCGACAGAGAGGATTTTGTGCCGGGAAGCTACAGGGTTGCGGAAGAGATTTCAGAGGAACAAGCCCGCCTTATCCGGGACGGAAAGACAGAGACGGTGGAGCTGCATCTGGTCAGAGAATAGAAGGCAGAGACGGCGAACTGCATCCGGTCAGGGCATTTTATACAGGAGGAACAGAGACATGAAAATCATAACCACAAATTTTGCAGAGCGTATTTTCTGGCAGGAGGAGGAACGGGAGAAGACAGCCGTCGGCTGTATGAATCTTGTAAAACCGTATCCCGGCTGCCGCCGCCAGCAGATGAAGGGCTTTGGGGGAGCGTTTACGGAGGCGGCCGGATACTGCTATGGCCGCTTGCCAGAGGAGAAGCAGAAAGCATTTCTGGAGGCATATTTCGGGGAAGAGGGTTTGAACTATAATCTGGGGCGTACCCATATCAACAGCTGTGATTTTGCGCTGGAAAATTATGACGCCCTGATGCCGGAGGACATAAATTTTGGTGGCAATGGTACGGCAGGCGATGATACGGCAGATAACACTCAGGCGGGCAGCAGTACGGGCGCGCTGGATATGACCAGAGCCAATCGGTACGTCCTGCCGCTGATTAAGGATGCAATGAAAGTCAGCAGGAATGCCATTGAAATTCTGCTCTCTCCCTGGAGTCCCCCGGCTTCTATGAAAACGAACGGAGACATGAACCACGGCGGAAGGCTGAAGCCGGAGTGCCGAAGGGACTGGGCGCGGTATATCGCGGAGTACATCAAGGCACTGAAGGCGGAGGGGCTGAAGATTCAGTATCTGACGGTGCAGAATGAGCCGGAGGCGGTACAGACCTGGGATTCCTGTGTGTTCCACGCCAGAGAGGAGATGGAATTTGTTCGGGATTATCTGTACCCGGCGCTTCAGGCAGAGGGGCTTTCGGAAATCAAAATTCTGGTATGGGACCACAACAAGGAGATTGTTTTTGAGCGGGCTCAGGAAATCTTCGATGATGCGCAGGCCGCGTCGATGATCTACGGCATTGCGGTTCACTGGTATACGGGGGATCATTTTACGGGGCTGTCTCTGGTAAAGGAAAAATATCCTGAAAAGGAAATCTTTTTTACGGAGGGCTGCGTGGAGTACAGCCGGTTCATGGACTCGGATGAGACGGCAAAGGCGGAGATGTACGCCCACGACATGATCGGCAATTTCAACCATGGGGTCAGCGCATTCTTTGACTGGAACCTGCTGCTGGACGCCCAGGGCGGCCCGAACCATGTGGGGAATTTCTGCGCGGCTCCGGTGATGGCCTCGGAGGATGGCCAGGATTTTGAAAAGCGTCTGAGCTACTATTATATCGGGCATTTCAGCCGTTACGTGGAGAAGGGAGCTTATGTGATCCCGGTGACAACCTATAGCACTGAGGTAGAGACGTGTGCATTCGTAAACCCCTCCGGGACCCGGGTGCTTGTACTTCTGAACCGGCAGGACCGGGAGCTTCCGGTGACGGTGGGAGAAGGCGGGGAAGGAACGGAGCTTACCCTGCAGCCGCATACGATCGTGACCGTGGTGTATGAGGGGGAATGAATATTTCTGCAGAGGAAAGCCCACGGATTGCTCCGCACTTTGTGCTCCCGCAATCCTCCCTGTATTCGCAATCTGCACGATTGTGCTGCTTGCTCATACAGGTTAGCGTCTCAAGCGGCTATACGTCTCTATGTGCAGGCACATGAGACGTACATTCGCTGAGACTGGGCTTTCATTATAAAAAAATGACACCATAAAAAAATATGAGTCATTTTTTAAAAAAAAGTACTCCTATATAATGTGTTTATCAAGCAAAGTGCTGAAAAAGAAACAGCAAAAGGAGGAAAATATCATGAAAATGAAAAAATTACTTGCATGGTCTCTGGCAGGAGCAATGGTGGCTACCATGATTCCGGCTGCAGGCGTAAATGCGAAGGCAGAGGATTCACTGGTGATCTGGACTCTGACCAATGACCTGATCCAGTTCGCAGAGCGGTATGAGGAAGAGACCGGCGTGAAGTGTGATGTGGAGGTTACTCAGCCGGCGGACTATCCGACGAAGGTGCAGGCAGCAGTTCTGGCCGGTGAGGTGGAGCCGGACATCATCGTAGGCGAGCCGAAGATGCTGGACAGCTACTACGAGGCAGGACTTCTGGCAGACCTGGACGAGCTGGGAGCTTCTGAGTATGACGGACAGATCGTTGACTACGTATGGGAAAAGGGCAAGGATATGGACGGCGTGCAGAGAGCGATCTCCTGGCAGATCACACCGGCTGGTATTTATTATAGAAGAGACATCGCTCAGGAGGTATTCGGCACGGACGATCCGGCAGAGATCGGGCAGAAATTCGCAGATTATCCGACCATCCTTGAGACTGCAGAGACATTGAAGCAGGCCGGCTACAAGATTTTTGCATCCGACGGCGAAATGAACGTATTCTCCAACAAGGAAGCCTGGGTAGTGGACGATACTCTGAATGTATCTCAGGCAAGACTGGATTATATGGATCTTTGCGTTCAGCTGTTCCAGGGCGGCTATACGGCATACGCAACCCAGTGGACCGCTCCGTGGTATCAGGCAATGTCCGGCGAGATCCCGGTATACGATAAGGATACAAACCTCTGGGACGATGCAGAGCGTGAGAAAGCAGAAGAGAATGCGACAGAGACCACACAGGTATTTGCATACGGACTTCCGGCATGGGGCGTTCTGACTATGCGTGACAATTACAAGGAAACAGAAGGAAAATGGGGCATCTGCTCAGGACCCAGCGACGGCTTTGACGGCGGTACCTATATCGGTATCAACACAAACAGCAAGAAAAAGGAGCTGGCATGGGATTTCGTGAAGTACTGTACACTGAACGATGATACGCTTAACTGGTGGATTGATGCATCCAAGGGCGATACCGTATCCAAGCTGTCTGTCATCGAAGCTCACAAGGATGACGAGAATGCGACCTACGGCGGAGAAAAGCTGTATCAGTTCTGGCTGGAGCAGGCAGAGAAGATCGACCTTTCCATCGTAACTCCGTACGATCAGGCCATCGGCGATGCATGGGGCGAGGCAATCACGAAGGTCAAGACAGAACTGATGGATAAGGAAGAGGCAATCTCAGAATTCTATGATGAAATCGAAGCTACTTATCCGGAAATCAACGTTGAAAGATAAAAATATCTCTAAATGTGTCATCAGTGGGGGAGGTCCAGAAGGGGCGCTCCCCCTCCTGTGAAAACAAGGGTTTTACAGAGACAGGGAGATGAAGGAGGAGAGAGGATGGAGAGCGTGAAAACGGTTGGAAAAAAGAAAAAGAAGGATTACAACCGGATGGGATACCTGTTTGTGCTTCCCTTTGTGATTGTATTTCTTGTATTTAGTGTGTATCCGGTGCTTCGAACACTGTACCTGAGCTTTATGAGCTACAAGGGCTTCGGTGATCCGACACCCATTGGTTTTAAAAATTATGCGCGTGTCATCCAGGACAAATTTTTCTGGAGAGCGCTTTGGAACACGGTGAAGATCTGGGGCGTAAATATTGTTCTTCAGCTTGGGCTGGCGTTCTTGCTGACCATCGTGTTCAGTGATATCAAATATAAAATGAAGGGGCTGGGCGTGTTCCGTACAGTGTACTATCTGCCGAACATTATCGCTGCGACCTCCGTGGCGTTTCTGTTCAAAACATTGCTGGACTGGAAATACGGTTCTGTGAACAATCTTCTGATGAGCCTCGGCATCATCGCAAAAGGGGCGCAGATCAACTGGCTGGGAGACCCCAAGATCGCCCCGTATGTCGTATCTGTCATCAACACCTGGATGTGGTTCGGCAATTCCTTTATCGTACTGATGGCAGGCGTGCAGGGAATCAGCAAGGATTACTATGAGGCGGCGGCCATTGACGGTGCGAACCGCTGGAAGACCTTCGGAAAGATTACGCTTCCGCTGCTTCGGCCCATCATGATTTACGTATCCATCACCTCCCTGATCGGCGGCCTCCAGATGTTCGATATTCCATATCTGATCAATGACAAGGGTTCCGCGGGCAATCCCAGCGGCAGCCTGCAGACGGTGGTTATGTATCTGTACAAGTTCGGCTTTGAGGGAGGCACGAAAAAGCAGGTGGGCTACGCATCGGCCATCGCCTACAGCCTCTTTGTCATTGTGCTGATTGTGTCCGTGATACAGTTCAAGGTAATGAACAAAAAGGAGGATTAGGGTATGACTACAGCTACGAAAATTAAAAAAGGTCTGTTGTATCTGGCGCTGATCCTGCTGGGACTGACCTGTCTGCTTCCGTTTTTGATGATGATGGTAAATGCGACCCGGGACGGAAATGAGATTATGACCTCTTTTACCCTGATTCCTGGGCACAATCTGAAAGCGAACTGGGAGACAGTATCCAATTATTTCAATATTTTCAAGGGAATGCTGAACAGCGTGATCGTGGCGGTGCCGGCTACGCTTTTGACCGCATATTTTTCCGCAATGACGGCATTTGCCCTGGCGATCTATAAATTCAAAGGAAAAAACGTACTGTTCGGCGTGATCCTGGTGTTTATGATGATTCCGGCACAGCTCGGACTGCTGGGCTTTTATGACCTGGTAAGCTTTATGAAGCTGATCAATTCCTACATCCCGCTGATTATTCCGGCGGTGGCGGCGCCGGGTACCGTTTTCTTCCTGAAGCAGTACGTAGAATCGGTTCTGCCTCCGGCGCTTCTGGAAGCGGCCAGAATAGACGGAGCCAGTGAGCTTTATATTTTCCACAGGATCGTATTGCCGATCATGGCGCCGGGTATCGCCACTATGTCCATCGGAGCATTTATCGGCAACTGGAACAGCTATCTGACTCCGATGCTGATTCTGACGAAAACAGAAAAATATACGCTTCCGGTATTGATTGCCACACTGAATTCCTCTACGGATATCGTGTCAAATCAGGGCGCGACGTATTTGGCGGTTGCAATTTCAATCGTTCCGATTTTAATTGTATTCTGCTTCTGCTCAAAGTACATCATCAGCAGTATTTCCGCCGGAAGTGTGAAGGAGTAAATAACTTTACATATTGCCGGAAAATCATTAAAATGGTCTTAATATAATCCGCGCGGGAGGAAAGACTTTTGATGAACAGATATTTTCAGAAAACAGCAGCGCTTGTCTTCTGCTGCACGGCGGTTACCTTGTTAACCGCCTGCAGCGGCAGCCAGGGGCTGCAAAGCAGTTTAGAAAAAAGTACGGAAGAATTAATACCGGAGACCATGGAGATAACAGGCTGGGAGGAGTATGCGGATACGCCGACGGAGCTTGACTGGTACGTGAATTTTTCCTGGTTCAAGACGGGCTGGGGAGAAAATCTTGTCTCCAAAAAGATCACGGAGGAGACAGGGGTAAGCATCAACTTTGTCACGCCGGCAGGCAATGAGTCGGAAAAAATGAATTCTATGATCGCGTCGGATACCCTTCCGGATCTGATTACGCTGGGATGGTGGGAACCGCAGACACAGCAGATGGTGGAATACGACATGGTATATCCGCTGAATGAGCTGGCGGATGAGTATGCGCCGTATTTTTACGATGTGATTGACGAGGATACTGTCAGATGGTATACGAAGGAGAATGGAAACCTTTATTGTTATCCCAGCTCTTCCCACACACCGAAGGATTATGAAGAGTACGACAATATAGGTTCCAATCAGAATTTCTTAGTACGCAAGGATATTTATGAGGCTCTTGGATGTCCCGATATGACCACGCCGGAGGGATTTGCCGGGGCGGTCAGGGCAGCGGCGGAGCAGTTCCCGGAGGTGGACGGGTATCCGCTGATCCCGGTGGGAGCGGAGGAATTTAAGCAGGAGGGCTGCAACTCCTTTGACAAGTATCTTCAGAATTTTCTGGCTGTTCCGTATGAAAAGGACGGAGAGGCCTATGACCGCACCCTGGATCCGGAGTATATTTCCTGGCTGAAGGTATTCCGCCGGCTGGCCCAGGAAGGATATTTGTCGGATGATATTTTTGTGGACCGCAGGACTCAGATTGAAGAGAAGATCGCCAGAGGACAGTATTTCTGCATGATCTATCAGGGGCATGATATGGTCGACCAGGAAAAGATCCTGCTCCGGGAGCATCCGGAGCGTATCTATATGGCGGTGGACGGACCGAAAAATTCCTCCGGGGATGACCCGACGCTGCCGGGAACGGGTATTAACGGATGGACAGTCACCTTTATCTCAAAAAACTGCAGCCATCCGGAAAGGGCCATTGCTCTGCTTTCATACTTGATCAGTGAGCATGGGCAGAAGATGATCTATCTGGGCGTAGAGGGAGAAATGTATGATATGGTGGACGGAGAGCCCGTGGTCCGGCCGGAGGTACAGGAGCTTCTGGAGACGAACCGGGAGGAATACGACCGGCTTTACGGTGCGGATGACGCATACTGGATGCTGCAGGATAACGTAATGCAGCAGCAGTGGGGACAGCAGCTCTCTGAAGCAGAGCGGCAGATCAAGGAGTGGACGTATCCCTATACGATTTACGTGGGCCAGTACGAAATAAACTATGAGGCGGGAACGGAGGAAGCCAATATTTATACTAAGGTGCAGCAGGAGTGGGGAAAGACGCTGCCGCAGCTTCTGCTTGCCGGATCAGATGCGGAGTTTGACCGGATACTGGACTCCTTTGAGACAAAAAGGGAGGCCTATGGGTATGATAAGGTGATGCGGGAGATGACAAGACGGATGAAGCTTCTCAAAGAAAAGCTGGGGATGGCATGAGAGGAGAGAACGCATGAAGTGGTTTTCAAGGCAAAAGCTCAACGCTAAATTCACGGCGGTTATCAGTCTGATCGTGTTTATCCCTCTGGTGGTAATCTACATTATCTTGTACGGCAATCTGAAAAAATCAACGATCAGCCAGGCCAGGAGCCTGATGGAAAATACGATGGTGCAGACCTACAGTGAGGTGCAGAAAACCGTGGATCTGTGCAATATGTCTACTCAGATGTTTCTGAACAATCAGAATCTAAAGGACTTTCTGGTCAGGCTGAAGCGGGGAGATGATATTCCCACGGAGGAAATTGTAGCCTTTTATCAGAACGATATTGCGATGCTGGAGCGTCTGGTCAACAGCAATCCATATCTGTACCGTATCCGGGTCTATGCACAAAACGATGATTTCTCGGAGATGATGCCGATTCTGTTCCGGCAGCAGCGGATGGAGGCGCTGCCCTGGGCGGACTCCTACGTATCGGGGCAGTGGCAGTTTGACTATAAGGATGAGGTCTTCGGAAGTCTGAATACCCGGGCGGCAGACCACGTCATGTCTCTTGTGACGGAGATCGAGGATTATGAGCTGGGGACCATCGGCGTGCTGGAGGTTGCCGTAGATATGTCCCGGATTTTTCCGTATATGTTCGAGGAAGAGGCAGGGGATTACAGCAGCTTCGTCGATGAATACGGTACGGTATATACGGGCAACTGGCCTGAGGAATGCAGCGGGCTCCGGGAAGAATTGCTGGCGAAGGTTCAGGCGCAGGATATACAGGCCTTTTACGACATGGAGGCAAAGGCCGGGAAAGAGACGGTGGTTATCGGCTGTATTCCGGTCAGGGAGCTTTCAGGGTATCTGATGCAGGTATCAGATCTGCATGAGGAAATCCATATGATTGACGGACAGAGGAATATTTTCTTGGTTGTCATCGCAGTGGTGTTTCTGGCGGTGCTTCTTTTGACCAACTGGATCGTCAAGGTACTGCTGGGGCGCTTTTACTGTATCCTTGGAACCATCCGGCAGGTGCAGGAGGGCAATCTTGAGGTGCAGGCGCCGGAGGACGGTAATGATGAGATCAGTGAGCTGGGAGCACAGATCAACAAGATGCTGGACCGGATCCAGATTCTCATCGGAGAAAACGTTAATCGGGAGCTTCTGGTGAAAAATTCGGAGATCCGTGCGCTGCAGAATCAGATCAACGCACATTTTATTTACAATGTTCTGGAATCCATCAAAATGATGGCGGAGATCCAGGAGGAATACGATATTTCCGATGCGGTGACGTCGCTGGGAAGGCTTCTGCGCTACAGTATGCGCTGGGTATCCCAGGAGGTGACGGTGCGGGAGGAAATTCAGTATATCCGGGATTACCTGGATCTGATCAACCTGCGGTACGATTATGAGATCATGCTTTCGCTGAATATCCCGGATCTGGTCTACGAGCAGAAGATTCCGAAGATGTCGCTGCAGCCCATCGTGGAAAACGCCATCGTTCACGGGATCGAGGAGCTGGCGGAGAACGCCAGCATTTATATCAAGGCGAAGGTCTTTGAGGAATATTTTGTTTTGGAAATTACAGACTCCGGCAAGGGAATGACTGCGGCTCAGGTAAAGGAGCTGGAGCGGAAAATAGCCGGGGAAATTGAAGTCAGCGGAGGCTCCGGCAACGGAATCGGCCTGAAAAATGTGCAGGACCGCATTCGGATTGCTTTTGGGGAGCCCTACGGCATCGGCGTGATTTCCAGGGAGGGATGTTTTACCAAGGTAACGGTGACGATACCGATTACGAGAGGAGAGGAGAAGGGACAGCATGAAAAGCCTGATGATAGTAGAAGATGAAAAAATGATCCGTCAGGGAATTGTGACTATGGCTAAACGTGCTCCTGTAACGATTGATGAGATTATAGAGTGCAGAAACGGGGAGGAAGCGCTGGAGGTGCTGCGTTCCCGTCCGGTGGAAGTGATGTTTACGGATATTCGGATGCCGAAAATGGACGGCATCACACTGATCCGCCAGCTGGGAAGTCTGGAAGAGCCGCCTAAGACCATCGTGGTCAGCGGTTATGATGATTTCAGCTACGCGGTGGAGGCGCTAAGAAGCGGCGTGCAGGATTATCTTCTCAAGCCGGTGGAACGGGAGAAGGTGTATGAAATCCTCAAAAAGCTGGATGACGAGCTGCAAAGGGAGCAGCAGGAAAAACAGCAGGAAAAGCAGAGCGGCCGGAGCATCAGCCGCCAGCAGCTCCGGTATCTGATCGTGAACCGGAATATACCGGAACGGGAGCTGGAGGAGCTGGAGGGGCAGTCGGCCATGCAGGGGCATTTTCGGATCTGTTGCTGCTGTATGGAGCATCCCCTGGAGGCGGAGGGCGTAATGCAGCTTTGCGAGATCGGAGACCAGTCCGTCTTTTTTGTCCGGGAGGAGCTTTTGCAGGAGTTTTTGGAGACCCAGCTGGGAGGATGCTGCGTCGGCGTCAGCGGCAGCTTCGGCGGTATACGGGAAATCAGGGCGGCCTATGAGGCGGCGCTTTCGGCCAGGATCCATGCGTTTATGACGGGGCAGGCCGTTGTCTGCGCAGACCGTATGCCCGGGGTATCGGCAGCAGAGGCGGTCCCGGAACAGTTTGCGGAGCAGTTCGTCCTGCTGTTTGGGACGGATAAGGCAGATAATGCCATGAAGCAGCTGGAGCATTATTATTTTCTTGCAAGGCATGGAAATATAAACGAAGCTGAGCTGATGCGGGCCACGGCCATGATACTGGAGCAGATACCTGTTTCATATAAAAATGTGCTGGAGGCAAATCAGGCCGAGTATATGCGGCTTCGGGCTCCCCTTGCTTATAATGATGCAGAATCCTTTTTGAAGGAGTTCCGGGTCTGGTTTTTGCGGACAAAGGAGATGATTGACGCTGAGTTTGGTGATTATCGCAACAAGGAGAAGATCAACATGGCTGTGGCCTATATCCGGGAGAATTTTGACAAGGAGCTGAACATGGCCGTGGTGTCAAACCATATTTCCATGAATTATTCGCTGTTTTCCCTGAGCTTTAAGCAGTACACCGGAATGAACTTTGTGAATTATCTGAAGATGATTCGGATTAATGAGGCAAAGCGGCTTTTGGAGGAGACCGATGAGAAGGTCATCGAGATCAGCCAGAAGGTGGGATATGAAAACGAAAAGCATTTTATGAAGACCTTTAAAAATGTATGCGGCGTATCTCCGTCGGAGTACCGCAAAAACATGCAGATGAGAAAGCCTCCCAGATAGACAATCCGGGAGGCGCGGGGTATATGTTACTTTCCAGGCGGCAGCTCGGCCTTTAGTTTGAGCTGCTGCCTGTTTTTTTGATGCAATGGGGCTCAGGAGGAATGCGAAAAGGCGATATTCTTATGCAGCCCGCGCAGGAAGAAGCAGCAGATAATGATGGACACCAGGGAAGCGGCGGGGGCCGCCAGACCCATCACGTAGAGGGAATCCGTCGCATATCTGCTCAGAAAATAAGTGGCCGGGATCCGCACCCCGAAGGTGGCGATCATACTGTGAATAAAGGAAATGAGAGATTTCCCGTAGCTGTTGAAATAGGAATTTGTACAGAATACAAAGCTTACGAGTATACAGTCGATCGTGTAGGAGCGCATATACTGTCCGGCGGCGGTGATAACTGCTTCGTCCCGGGAAAAGACGCCCGGGAGGACATTCGGGAAAAGCTGTGCAAACACGCATACCGCGACGCCGAAGACCAGCGCATAGAGGATGCCGCAGCGGTAGGAGCTGCGGGCGCGGCGCGGTTTTCCGGCGCCGAGGTTCTGGGCCGACATGGTGGCTACTGCGGCGGCGAAGGCTCCTGCGGGCAGGAAGGCGAAGCCCATGATCTTTTCTGCAACGCCCACGGCTGCGGAGGCGGTGAGCCCCAGCGTATTGACAATGGCCGTAATCGCCAGAAAAGAGATATTGACCAGAGCGTCCTGCAGCGCCAGGGGAAAGCCCACCTTCAAAATAGCAGCCGCATCGTTCTTTCTGAACCGGATATCACTGCGCCCAAAGGCAAAGGGCAATCCCTTTTTCTTCATATATATAAGAAAAGACAGAAAGCTTACCATCTGTGCGGTGACGGTGGCGATGGCGGCGCCGGGAGCCCCCAGCTTCAGCCAGCCGGAGAGCAGGAAATCTCCTGCGATATTTACGACACAGGCTATGACGATAAAATAGACCGGCGTTTTGGAATCGCCGATCCCCCGGAAAATGCCGCTGACGGCGTTGTAGCCGATGATAAAGGGAATTCCGCAGGAGCAGATGAAAATATAGTTCCGGGCGTCGGCCACGGCCTCCGGCGGCGTCTGCATCAAGGAGACGGCTGTGGGGTGGAAGACGAGCATGGCCGGAGTCAGAATGCAGGCCAGGACTGCAAATACGATGGCCAGATTTCCGACTGCTGAGGCGGCCCGCTTCAGATTGTTTTCTCCGATCCGGCGGGCGATGAGGACAGTGCCTCCGGTGGAGATTCCAAGAATGATACCGGTGATGGTCTGCATGACCTGGCTGCCGATGGATACGGCGGACACCGCCGCCGAGCCCGTATACTGTCCCACCACGAACAGATCCACCGCGCCGTAAAACGCCTGGAGGAAGCTGGCCACCAAAAAGGGAGCGGCGAACTTCAGCAGGGCGCTGCTTATCTTTCCATTCAGTAATTCATTTGTCTGTTCCATTTCTGTTATTCCTCCATGACAGCGTCTGTATACCGACGCTAAGCAGAGCCAGTATAGCACAGAAGCAGCGGAAAAGCGACACTGATTTTTGCGTAAAATCATACCCCGGTATTACCAGCTGTAAATTTGGCGCGGAGAAAATAACGGCTCTTTATGGATTGAAATCATCGGTATCTGGAATTTACAGATTGACTTTCCGGTAGTATAATGGTTTACATTTAGAAGCGAAGGCTCCCTTTTGGCATGAAATAAAACGGGCGCGCCTTTAGCATGAAAATTTGAAAGGCAAAGGAATAAAAAATAAATGCGGGTAGTTGAAACTTTTGGCCAGTATGTTGATAAATTAAGTGACGACAGCCCCCGGAATGCCCGGCGGCTTTTAAAAACGGGATGGGAGGCACAAAATTTAAAATTCAGATTTCTCCCTGAAAAGGATTTATTTCCTGCGGACCGGTATCTGGCGCGCATGATGATGGATGTGATGCTGAAACCATTACAGAGGCCGGAAAATTCCGTGATCGTCAGTGTATTTACTCCCTGTGAAATTCTGCATGAGGCAGGATTATACCCTTATAATGTAGAGGCTTTTTCCTGCTATCTTTCTGCGTCCTACGCTGGGCAGGCGTTTTTGCAGCAGGCGGAAAATGAGGGATTGTCAGAGACCCTCTGCAGCTATCACAAAACCTTCATTGGGGCGGCGGATAAAGGGATACTGCCGAGTCCGCGCTGTATTGTGTATACGAATCTGACCTGTGACGCAAACCTGCTCACCTTCCGCAGGCTTGCGGAGCGGTTTCAGGTACCGGCTTTTGCCATTGATGTGCCCTTGCAGCAAAATGAAGAAAATGTGGCTTATGTGGCGGAACAGCTTCGCGAACTGACCTCTTTTCTGGAAAAGCATACGGGCATGACCATACAGGAAGAAAATCTGAAAAAGAGGCTGGCCTGCAGCAAAAGGACCCTGGAAAATTATCGGGAATTCCAGAAAGCACGTTCCGATAAATATGTGCCGTCGGATTTAGTGACGCCTCTGTATGCGGGAATGACGAATAATATTCTTCTGGGAACAAAGGAGGAAGAAATCTATACAGAAATGCTTCTTCATGATGTTAAACAGGCCCAGCCTGCCAGTGGAAAGAGAATTTACTGGATGCATACGATTCCTTTCTGGTCCGGAGCCGTCAGAGAGGCTCTTTGCCTGAAAAGGGAGGCACAGATTGTAGGATGTGAGCTGGCCCAGGTCTTTGACGGAGAATTCGATCCTGAAAAACCGTATGAGGCAATGGCAAAGAGAATGGTATATCATGCTTTGAATGGCGGGGTGACACGCAGAATCGAGGCAGGAATCCGCCATGCGAAGGAAGCCGGGGCAGACGGCGCGGTGTGGTTCGCACACTGGGGCTGTAAGCATACGCTCGGCGGCGCACAGCTGGCAAAGAAAAGGTTTGAGGAGCAGGGAATCCCGTTGCTGATTTTGGATGGAGACGGGTGCGACAGGAGCCACGGCGGAGAAGGACAGACGGCTACCCGCCTGGGCGCATTCCTGGAAATGCTGGGAGGTGAGGCTCATGAATAAAACTTTTTACATTTGTAAATATACCCCCATAGAGTTGCTGGAGGCCTTGGGTGCAGACTGTAAGAACTTAAATGAAATGCCGGAAGGCTTCGAGCTGGCGGACCAGCTTGCCCATCCGAATATTTGCGGGTTTGGGAAGGCTCTGCTGGAAGCAGTAATGTGCGGAAGGGTGAAGGAGCTGGTGCTGGTCAACTGCTGTGACACGATCCGCAGCGTTTATGACGTGCTGGAGGACAGCGGAAGGCTGGATTTTCTCTATATGATAGATATTCTGCACAGCGGCGGCGCCTGCAGCCGGGAACAGACGGCTTTGCAGCTGAAGAGCCTGGCGAAGGCGTATGGCGCTTATAAAGGGACTGCTTTTAATGAGGAGGCTTTTCGGAGCGCTTTCCATGCTTCCCGGAAGATAAAGACGCCGCATATCAGTGTTCTTGGCGCAAGGATGGGGACGGAGCTTTTTCAGATGGTGGAAAAAACCATGCCGTATCCGGTGGAGAATGATACCTGTGTTCATAACCGCACGGCAGGGACCGCGCAGCCGCCGGAAAATATGGATTTTGATGAACTGATGGACTGGTACGCGGGGGAGCTGCTGGGGCAGATGCCCTGCATGCGTATGATGGATCATACCGGCAGAAAGCAGCTTTATAATGACCCTGATTTAAAAGGCATCGTTTATCACACAGTAAAATTTTGCGATTTTTACAGCTTTGAGTATGCTGATTTAAAGCAGCATGCGGATATGCCTCTTTTAAAAATTGAGTCCGATTATACGGTGCAGAGCAGCGGTCAGCTTTTGACGCGTCTGGAAGCATTTGCAGAAAGCATCAATCCGAACAAGGATGGAGGAAAGGAAAAAAAGATGGGAAAAGGATATTTTGCCGGAATTGACAGCGGGTCCACCAGTACGGATGTGGTCATTCTGGATAAAAATAAGGAGATTGTGTCGGGAATCATTCTGCCCACCGGAGCCGGCGCAGCTATCGGGGCGGAACGGGCGCTGGAGGAGGCCCTGAAGGATGCGGGACTTTGCAGAGAGGATATTGACGCCCTGGTGACAACCGGATATGGAAGGACGGCAATTCAGGATGGAGATAAAAGTATTACGGAAATCACCTGTCATGCCAGAGGGGCCCATTATCTGGATCCAGAGGTACGCACCGTGGTGGATATCGGAGGACAGGACAGCAAGGTCATCCGGCTCGACCAGGACGGAGCAGTGGTGAATTTTGTGATGAATGATAAATGTGCGGCCGGTACCGGGCGCTTCCTGGAGATGATGGCCAGGACGATGGAAATGAGCCTGGATGAAATGAGCCTGACTGGGCTGAATTATAAAGAGGACATCACGATTTCCAGTATGTGTACGGTTTTTGCAGAGTCAGAGGTGGTTTCTCTGATCGCGCAGAACAAAGAGACGGATGACATTGTCCATGGCCTGAATAAAGCAGTGGCGGCAAAGACTGCGGCGCTGTCGAAGCGCGTGGGCGGGGAAGAAAAATACATGATGACCGGCGGCGTTTCCAAAAACAAAGGGCTGGTAAAGACTCTGGAGGAAAAACTGGGAACCTCGCTGGTGATCAGCGAAAAGGCCCAGCTTTGCGGTGCGTTGGGAGCGGCGCTGTTTGCGGCGGATATGGTGGAGCGATAGGAGAAATACCTTTGATAAAATGCTTTGCTGCCTCTGCCTGATCATTTCAAGTGAAAGGGATTAAAAGAAGATGAAGAGAATCTTATTTATCAGCACCGGAGGAACCCTGGCTTCTTCGCACAGCGCCCATGGTCTGGCACCTGGTCTGCGTATCAGTGATATTTTGAAAAAAATAGAGGGATTAACGGAAGGTTTTGAAATTACAGAAGAAGATTTATTTATGCTGGACAGTTCTAATATACAGCCGGAGGAATGGGCCGAACTTGCAAAAAAGATTTACAGGTGCAGATGGGACTATGATGGCATTGTGATCATACATGGAACTGATACGATGGCTTATACGGCAAGCGCACTGTCCTTTGCGCTGCAGGGGATCGAGATTCCTGTCGTACTGACGGGAAGTCAGGTGTCGATCGAAAACCCGATCGCGGATGCCACAGAAAACTGCCGGGCAGCCCTGCACATGGCTGCCAGCGGATTGCCGGGGGTTTATGTAGCCTTTAACAGGAAGATTATAATGGGGACACGGGCAAGTAAGGTGCGGACCAGAAGCTTTGACGCTTTCGAAAGTATTGATTATCCCTATGCGGCTAAAATAAACAGCAATGGCCTGGTGATCAACCCATCGGTTGTTCCCAGATCCGGCAGCCAGTGTATTCTGCAGAATTCATTCTCCACAGATGTATTTCTCCTGAAGCTGTTTCCCGGCATATCGCCTGCCATATTTCAGCAGTGTGCCGACATGAAAATACGCGGGATTTATATTGAAGCCTTTGGAATAGGGGGCCTGCCGTTTATTCGGCGCAATCTGACTGAAGCCATCCGTGAAGTGGTAGAGCAGGGAACCGTAGTTGCCGTCGGCAGCCAGTGCCTGTACGAGGGCAGTGATTTTACGGTATACGAAGCTGGCCGTCAGGTGCTGGACTGCGGCGTCGTAGAGACGTTTAATATGACCAGTGAGGCCGCGGTCACAAAAATGATGTGGGCGCTTGGACAGTATGACGAGCCGGAGACGATACGGAAAGTGATGAAAACGAACCTTCTGGGGGAGATGGGAAAAACCATGGACTGGGATATCGGATAAAATCGGGAAAAAGTTTGCAAAAAGTGAAAGAAAACTGAATTAGAATGGCATCAGTTCAATAACAAATTCAAGGAGTGAGCACAGTAAATTTATGTGCCCGCTCTTTTTTGTTCTGTGATCAAAATAATACCTGACTGATCATTTTAAGGTATTTTGGGGGTGGATTGATATTAAAGTAAAAGCGGATTGAAATTAAAGTGGATAAATGTTGAAATATAAACATAAGCACTGCAGTGTAGCAAAAAGTCTATGTATTACGGAGGTAAGAAAATGAGAGGAAAAACTACGAAGAAGATGGCGGCAGGCATTCTGTCGGCTGCAATGATGGCGACGATGCTCACAGGAACAGCTTTTGCCGACGATGTGATCACTGTAAATTTCTGGACTGCACCGGAGCAGTACAATCTGGAGCTTTGGACCAGCTATGCAGAAAAATTCAATGCAAGTGATGTGGAGCTGGATGGCAAGAAGGTAGAGATAAATGTACAGATGATGCCGGCGCAGCCTTCCTCAGAGGCAGGTATCCAGAATGCGATTGCCACAGGCACAGTACCGGCAATCTCTGAAAATATCAACCGAAGCTTCGCCAATATTCTGGCAGAGTCACAGTCCGTTTGGGATATCAGCGGTGAAGACTGGTTCGCAGATATCGTAGCAGAGCGCAAGATTGAAGATACGGTGGCGGCATGGGCCATCGACGGGTCACAGTACGTACTGCCGCTGTATGTAAATCCCATCACACTCTGCTACAACAGCCACGCATTGAAGACTCTGGGTTTTGACAGCGTACCGCAGACTACAGAGGATCTGAAAGCACTTCTTGACGCCTATGCAGAGCATCAGGAAGAGTTAAATGAAGAGGGAATCAGCCATTTCATGTATCGTGCAGAACTGCTCAATTCCGCTAATTACTGGGAGAGATGGTTCGATATCGAGGCGCCGTACAATGCTTTTGCCAAGGGAACTCCTCTGGTAGACGGCAACACACTCACTGCGGACAGGGATGCGCTGCAGAAAGTATTTGAACTGTATGGAAACATGGGATCTTCACTGCTGACAGGAACCATCGACGGCGTATGGCAGCAGGAGACCGTTCCGGTGGTTATGGGCTGCGGACTTCCCTGGGAGATATCTGCAAATGATGCGGCAGGCAAAGTATACGGTCTGGACGGCGACTACGTATTTGGCCCGACGCTGGTAGAAAATGCAGAGGATGTTCATTACAATTACGCAGACTCCAAGGGTCTTGTACTGTATAAGAATGATGCAATCTCTGACGAGGAGCATCAGGGAGCGATTGAATTCCTGAAATTTGTCTTTACAGGAGAGGGAAAAGATACGTTTGATATCGACTGGCTGAACGATACGGCAATGCTGCCGGTACGCGGCGACCTGGAGACGAACGAAAGCCTTACGGCATATTTCGACGAGCATCCGGCACTGAAAGACGTAGGATCATTTGTAGCGGATGCGCTTCCGGGTATGGCTCATGAAAAAGGCGCTGATATTATGACGGCGCTTGGAGAAGAGGCAGTTATCCCGTTCGTAAATGAAGTGGCTGCCTCAGGCGGAATCAATGAAAATCCGGATGTATCAAAATATGTGGATGCAGCTATGGAAGCTATGAAAAATGCAGGTGGATTAGAATAAGGGGCAGCGGGACTGCCGCAAAATCTGTCGGACAGCTTTCTATATCCGTTGTTTCCTTCGTGTGCAGGCGGATGTAGAAAGCTTGTTTCATAATTTTGCGGCGGCCTTTTGAGGGCGCGGGCAGTATGGCGCGCCATGGGAAAGGATGAATTAGATGAAAAAAAAGAAATTCAATGTTATGCCCTGGGTTTTTAATACGCCTTATATTTTGTACTCGATGATATTTCTTTTTCTGCCGTTGATCTGGGCTTTCTGGCTGTCCATGACGGACTGGAACCTGATGTCGCCGAATTACAATTTTGTGAAACTTCAGAATTTTGCAGAGCTGTTTACGGACAAGAAAGTAACGGCTGCTTTCTGGAATACTCTGAGATATCTGGTACCCATTGTGATCCTGTGTTTCATACTGGGGGTAGGGATTGCACTGATGGTATCGAAGCTTCCATCGAGGCTGAAGGGATTTGCGGCAGTTATGTTTTTTATACCGTATCTGACGTCAGGAGTTTCCACGTCCGTTATGGTGAAATACCTGTTCAGCTATAATTCGGCGCTGAGTACTTTTCTGCGGGAAAAGCTGAATCTGAATGTGAATTGGCTGCAGAGCGAGTGGGCATTCTATATCCTGGTAATTATGATCGTCTGGAAGATGGCGGGTTATTATGCGCTGTTTGTGCTCTCAGGTATTGAATCAATATCGGAGGATGTGTATGAAGCGGGAATGCTGGATGGATGCGTGGGAATTAAAAAACTTTTTTACATCACCCTGCCCATGATCACGCCGACGCTGACCTCAGTGATCGTGCTGGCGGCAGGCCTTTCCTTCCAGATCTTCTCCGAGCCGTTTCTGCTTACCGGAGGAGGGCCGCTGATGTCCACGACTACCTGGCAGCTTGAGATCTACAATGCATCCTTTGTCCGGTTCCGTTCGGGATACGGAGCTGCCATGGCGATTGCATGTGCGATCCAGACCTTTGTGGTCATTCAGCTTATTACCTGGATTATGAATAAGATCAACAGGAAATTTGGATGGTAAAGGGGAGGATGAGATGAAACGAAAGAAAATAAAGGTTTCAACGGTAGTGATAAGTATCGCCACCATAGCTTTAATGCTGATTTCTCTTTTTCCATACTATTACATGGTGCTGCAGTCATTTCTACCATGGAACATGGTAGATAAAACGATGGTCCCGAAGAGCATATCCCTGGACAGCTATATCTACCTGCTGGGAGGGAAAAATTCAGGCTCTTCAGATATGTTCCAGTGGATCCGGGCGCTGCTGAATTCCTTCATCGTCTCAATCCCGACGGCGGTGGTTTCCGTTCTTACGGGCCTGATGACAGGATATGCGGCGGTCCATATGAAGTACCGGGGAAAGGGAGTCATTTATTCCACCCTGCTTTTCCAGATGTTTTTCCCGGTTATTATTTTGCTGGTGCCCCGGTATATGCTGATCCGTCCGCTGGCAAACAGCTATCTGGGTATGATGCTTCCCCTGATCATTTCCATATGGGGAATTTTTATGTACATCAACTATTTTAAAACAGTACCGGCCGTTGTGTTTGAAGCGGCAAAGATAGATGGCGCCAGCGATTTCAAAATTCTGATGAAGATAGCGCTGCCATCCACAAAATCCATCAGTATTATCGTGTTCCTGTCTGTTTTTATGACAAGATGGAACGAACTGATGTGGGATATGCTGGTTGCGCCTGATTTGAAAATGCAGACCCTGAACGTAATGATTTCCACGCAGTTCAATCAAAATTCCACCCTGCCGGGACCAATGTATGCGGCGTCAGTGGTCCTGACTTTACCGGTCATCATTTTGTTCTTGTGTTTCTCGAAGTACTTTAAAGAAGGAATTAATTTTATGTTGAAGTAGGTGTTGCTATGGACAGAAAAAAATCAGGAATCAAGAGATGTCAGGAGAATCCGATACTGACGGTCCGGGATGTAAAGCCATCCAGAGAAGGATTCTCTGTAAAAGGTGTGTTTAATTGCGGCGTTGCAAAATATAAAGATGAATACATCCTGTTATGCCGCGTAGCCGAGGCAGTTGATACAGAGGATGAAGACATGATCCGTCTGCCCGTGATCGCTGACAAGAATGGAGAGGATACTTTTGAGATTGTCAGCATAAGGAAATCGGAGCATCCGGAGTACTGCTTTGAGGATTCCAGAACCATCACTCTGGGGAAGGATTCTAACCACAGTGTGGTATACCTGACCACTCTTTCTCATCTGAGGGTTGCGCGCTCCAGAGATGGGATTCACTTTACGGTGGATGATGTTCCGGGTATTATGCCGAATGCTCAGGAAGAATGCTGGGGAATGGAAGATCCCAGAATTACGAAGATCGGGGATACATACTACATCAATTATACGGCAGTATCCCCCAACGGGGCAGCCACTGCACTGATTACTACGGAAGATTTTGTGTCCTATCAGAGAAAAGGGCTTATATTCCTGCCGGAAAATAAGGATGTCACGATTTTTCCGGAAAAGATCGGCGGGATGTATTACTGTTTTAACCGCCCCGTTCCCCGTGGGATCGGTTCGCCGGATATATGGCTGGCACAGTCGGAGGATCTGGTCCACTGGGGCAGGTACCAGCATTTTTGCGGGACATCCGGAGACTGGGAAGGCGGAAGAATCGGCGGCGGCGCTCCGCCTGTCAGGACGGAAAAGGGATGGCTGGAAATTTACCATGCGGCGGATAAAAACAACCGCTATTGCCTGGGCGCATTTTTGCTGGATCCGGAGCATCCGGACAGGGTCCTTGCAAAGTCCAGAACGCCGCTGCTGGAACCGGAGACAGACTATGAGACGCAGGGATTCTTCGGGGGTGTAGTATTTACCTGCGGAACAGTGCTGGAAAAGGAAACGGTAAAGATTTACTATGGAGCTGCAGATGACAGTATATGTATGGCAGAGATTTCACTGAAGGATATTTACAGCCATTTGGAGATATGAGCAGATGAAAGTGACGATGAAAGATATCGCTGAAAGATGCGGCGTGTCCGTGAATGCGGTGTCTCTGGCTCTGAATAACAAGCCGGGGGTCAGTGACCAGATGCGCATCAATATCCTGAGAACGGCAGAAGAGCTTGGTTACCTGGAGACAAAGGAAAAGTTTATAAAGACATTTGCCAGGACAAATATCTGTATCATGCTGCAGAGCCGTTATTCCAAGGATATGGATTTTTACGGAAGAGTTTTGTTTGGGGTAGTGGAGGAAGCCAAAAAGAATGGCTACGATACCCTGATGAATTTCTTTGATGACGAGAATTTTGAGGTGCCCGTGACGGTCAGGGAACGCCGGGTGACAGGGATCATCGTCATCGGGAAAATCAGGGACCACAACATTGAACAGCTATGCAGATACAATATCCCGCTGGTACTGGCAGATCATGCCTCCCTGACGCAGAATATTGACAGCATTGTCACTGACAACAAGCTGGGCGGCTATATTATCGTCAGATATCTGGTGGAAAAGGGGTTCACAAAGATTGGATTTTTTGGTGAGCTGGGATACTCCCTGAGCATAAAAGAGCGGTTTTGGGGCTATAAAGAAGCTCTGGCTGATTTTATGCCAAAATTGCATGGGGGGGGGTATAAGCTGGATCAGTATGTTAATACGTATTCCATCCTGGAAGGAATGGAGGAAGCTATTTTGCTGAACCAGCATAAAAAGATCGTGGAATTAATTAAAAAACATGGAAATATGCCGGAGGTGTTCGTATGCTCCAATGACAAAGCTGCCATTTTATTAATGATGGCGCTTCAGAATCTTGGATATCAGATACCGAAGGACATTTCACTGGTGGGCTTTGACAATATTACCTTGTGTGAAAAGATCCGGCCGAGGCTGACAACGGTGAATGTAAATAAAGAGCGGATAGGGAAACGGGCAGTTCAGAGGCTGCTCTACAAAATGACCCATAGAGACACACCGACGGAAAATGCGGTGATCAGTGTGGAACTGGTAGCGCGTGAATCTGTAGGAGAACCGGGAGGGGAAAGAGAATGCTGCAATCGCAGGGTTTGACAAAAAAACTCTGGCTTGCGGCTTCTTTCATTTTATCGAAAGCGATATTGGGAAACAGAGTATCAAGACGAGACAGGAGGAAGGGGTGTATACATGAACAGCAAGCAAATGTATGAATTTTGGTGCAATGATCCCGGGTTTGATGAAAAGACCCGGGAGGAGCTGAAAGGTATTGCGGGAAACCAGGAGGAAATTGAAGACCGTTTCTACAAAAACCTGGAATTTGGGACGGGGGGACTTCGTGGCATCATGGGCGCTGGAACCAACCGGATGAACCGTTACACGGTACGCCGTGCCACGCAGGGATTGGCTAATTATATCAAAAAAGAAGGAACGGAAAAGAAGGGAATAGCCATCGCTTATGATTCCAGAAACCATTCACGTGAATTTGCTCAGGAGGCCGCCCTTTGCATGGCGGCGAACGGGATTCCGGCCTACAGTTTCCCTTCTCTGCGTCCGACTCCTATGCTGTCCTTTGCCCTGAGAGAACTGGGATGTACGGCTGGTGTGGTGATTACTGCCAGTCATAATCCGTCAGAATATAACGGTTATAAGGTCTACTGGGAGGACGGAGCACAGATCACATTTCCGCGGGATCAGGCGATCATTGGAGAAGTAAATCGTGTAGAGATAAAGGAAGCCAGAACCATGGGGCTTTCGGAGGCGAAAGGAGCAGGGCTCTGGAGGGAGATCGGATCGGAAATAGATGACCGGTATTTTGCAGCTTTGAAGAGCCTGGTGCTTCACCCGGAGACCGCAAAAGAACAGGGGCAGAAAATGAAGATCGTTTATACACCCCTCCATGGAACCGGGAACCTTCCGGTCCGGCGGATACTAAAAGAGTTGGGTTTTGAAAACGTGTATGTGGTAAAAGAGCAGGAGCTTCCAGACGGAAATTTCCCTACGGTGGACTATCCGAACCCGGAGGATCCGAACGCTTTTGCTCTGGCTGTAAAGCTTGCGGAGGAAGTGGATGCGGACCTTGTGCTGGCCACGGATCCGGATGCAGACCGCCTGGGTATCTATGTGAAGGAAGAATCTGGTGCTTCCTACCGGCGTTTTACGGGGAATATGTTGGGGATGGTCATTTTAGAGTATCTCCTGTCCCAAAGAAAGGATCTGGGGCGGCTGCCGGAAGATGGCGCTGTGGTGACTACCATTGTGTCGGGCAAGATGGCAAAGCGTATTGCGGATGCGTATGGAGTTTCACTTATAGAGACGCTGACCGGATTTAAGTATATCGGAGAGCAGATCAAGTTTTTTGAACAGGATCATGAACATACGTTTCTCTTCGGCTATGAGGAGAGCTATGGCTGTCTGGAAGGCGTCCACTCCCGTGACAAGGATGCGGTGGTGGCGGTGATGGCTCTGTGCGAGGCCGCCGCCTATTACCGTTCCTGGAATGTTTCTCTTGACCGACAGATGGAAAACCTCTTTGAAAAGTATGGATATTATGAGGAGGATATGTGCACGATTACGAGAAAAGGGGCAAACGGTGCCAGAGAAATCTCTGCGATGATGGAACATATCCGGACTCACATTCCCACTTCAATCGGCGGTTTTTCCGTCAGGGCGTTCCGAGATTATGACGCCGGCATTATAAGAGAGAGCGGAAGTGAAAAGACAGTACTTTCGGGGCTGCCCAAATCCAATGTGCTTTATTTTGACCTAGAAGATGACGGTTGGTGCTGTGTACGGCCATCTGGTACGGAACCGAAGATCAAATTTTATGGCGGAGTCAGGGGAACAGACCATTTAGATGCGAAAGAAAAGCTGCAAAGGCTCCTTTCCGGTATGCGGTCACTGGAAGAAAACAAGAATCTGTGAGGAAGAGACGATGGGCATATACAAATTAAAACCGGCCTGTAAAGACTATATCTGGGGCGGACGCCGCCTGGCAGAAGAGTATGGAAAAGAGTACGACGGCGAAGTACTGGCTGAATCCTGGGAACTGTCCTGCCACTCGGACGGACCATCCATCATCACGAACGGAGCCTATGCAGGGAAGACTCTTCAGCAGTATATTGATGCAGAGGGGCGGCAGGTGCTGGGAACTCACTGCGGGAGGTTCCGGGACTTTCCGATTCTCATTAAATTCATTGATGCTAAAGACAATCTGTCGATCCAGGTCCATCCGGATAACCGGTACGCCCTGAAAAACGAGGGTCAGTACGGCAAGACGGAGATGTGGTATGTGATGGATGCCGGGGCGGACGCTTTCCTGTACTACGGTTTTAGGAAAGAAATCAGCCGGGAAGAATTTGAAAAACGGATCCGGGACGACACGCTTCTGGAAGTTCTGAATGCGGTGCCTGTGAAAAAGGGAGATATTCTTTTCATTGAATCGGGCACGATCCATGCTATTGGGAAGGATATCCTGATCGCTGAGATCCAGCAAAACTCCAATGTGACATACCGGGTGTATGACTACGGACGGAAAGACAAAAACGGACGGATGAGGGATCTCCATATCGAGAAAGCCTTGGCCGTTACAAAACGTGTGCCCATTCTGCGGGACTGCAATTGTTATCCCCATGTGGCAGACTGCGACTATTTTACTGTGGACAAGCTGAATCTGGACGGAAAGGTCATGCGGCGGATGGAAGGCAATGTGTCGGAAGAGTCCTTCGCCAGTCTTCTGTTCCTGGATGGGGAAGGAACCATTGAGAACGGAAGTGAACGGCTTTCCTTCAAAAAGGGAGACAGCTTTTTCCTGGCGGCGGGAAGCGGCGACTACCGTATAGAGGGAACGTGTGATGCACTGGTTACCACGATCCGGGAGAAAGAAGGACCCGTTCGGGCAGGCGTCGCCATAGGCGGAACAGAAACAAGAATCGGGCTGTTGGATGTCCATCAGAATATTTTAATATCTGAGACCATTCCCACCAGGGCAGAGCGGCCTGCCAGTGAGGTGATCCGGGAGATTGCCCGCAGGGTGCGGGGGCTTCTGGAGAATCAGGGGATTTCCATGGATCAGTGCGTCGGCATAGGGATCGGTGTCCCGGGAACTGTGGACAGGAGCCGCGGCATCGTCCGCTATTCCAATAACATCCACTGGGAAAATGTGGAGCTGGCGAAGGAGATGGGCAGCTATCTCCCGATTCCCGTACGGATCGCCAATGATGCTGACTGTGCAGCTCTGGGAGAAACCGTAGCCAGGACAGGAAACGGATATGAGGATGTAGTTATGATCACTCTGGGCGCCGGGGTCGGCGGCAGCATTATTCTGGACGGAGAGCTCTATGACGGGAAAAGGATCGGCGGCAGCGAGATCGGCCATATGGTGATTGTGGAAAACGGAGAACCCTGTACCTGCGGACGAAGAGGCTGCCTGGAGGCATACGTGTCGGTTCCTGCATTGATGCGGGAGATACGGCGCGCGGCAGGCCAGGAACTGACACTGGCGGAAATCCGGGCGGCAGCCGATGACGGCGATATGGCGGTGCAGGGGGTGCTGGAGCAGTATGAGAATCGGCTCGGCGCGGGAATCGTCAATATCGTCAATATTTTCCGGCCCCAGCTTATACTTCTCGGGGGCACTTTGGCAGTACCGGCAGAACGGCTTTTACAGTTCCTCAGAGAGACCGTGAAGAGCCAGTGCTTTGGCGGGAACCAGGGACAGCTGCCGGAAATCGAGGCAGCGGTGCTGGGGAAGGATGCGGCGATGATCGGGGCAGCGGCCCTGGCCACACTTCTGCAGGACTGCCGGATCAAGGTGTATGAGGTGGCGGAAAAGGCGGGGTACCGCGATATCACTTACTTTTCCAGTGTATTCAAAAAGCTGGTAGGAGTGAATCCTTCAGAGTTCCAGGACAGAAGCCTTTTAAAGTAAAAATGGATTGAAATTAAAGAAAAGAGCTGTTGGAATAAAGATAGAAAAGAATGTTATTACGTTGTGAAGCGGAGTATCAGTGACTGCAGATGGGAGACAGAGAAAAGCAACAGGCGGATATGGAATACTTCAGGATTTTGCTTCCGATTATTGGGTAAAGGGAGGAACGGGATATGTCAGGAAACAGAAAAAAACGTTTGATAGGTGGGACAGCCATGGCTGCAGTGCTGGCTGTCAATGCCGTGAGTTCTGCGGCGGCCACGTATGAGATCGACCCGGCCTTTGGGATGGAATCAGTGGAGTATATTGATGAGGATATTTATAATGCAGAGCCTGTGGAGAATGAAGCAGTAGGCTGGGACAACGATTTCGTGTATGATGAGGAAATTATTCTCCAGGATGTATGGGAGAATGAGGCAGGGCCGGATGAAGTGCCGGGGATAGTCCCGGTTCAGACAGAGCCGGATGAAGTAACGGGGATAGTACCAATCCAGACAGAGACGGATGGAAATCCGGAGGAGGCAGACTGTGAAATTCAGATCCTGGACGTGACTACTGTGGGGGATGATGAAGAAGGTATGCCCATACCGGAGGAGGTCCCGGGTACTTTGGATATAAGCGAACAGATGCGGAAGGACTGGGAAAGCGCGGCAGCTTCCGTTGTATTGACCGGATACTGGGCGGAGGATACGGCCGCCATCGCACGGGTCCAGGTGGGATATACTCCGTATGGATATGGTGAGGACAGTACAGACTTTCGCTGGGATACATTGCTGGCGGAATTCTGTCTGGATTATGCCGGCGTTTTCTGGCCGGATCTGCCAAGACCCGAGGAGGAGCAGGATTGGGCAGAGCTCCTGGCAGAAAAGGGATTGTATGAACAGGAGGAAAAAGAAAATATTCCGGTGGGCGCCCTGGTATTTCTGGATCTCGATGAGGATGGCAGAGCCGACCGCACAGGCATTGTCACAAAGACGGAGGCTGGCAGGCTGACAGCCGTATGCGGAAATATGGAGGGCGCTGTGGGAGAGTACACTGTACCGACAAAGGATACGGCGCTGCTTGGCTTCTGTCCTGTACCGGAAAATCCCGCCGTGCCGCCGGTATCTGTGGAGCCGGAGACATCTCTGGAGGAAGAGACCAATGAGGCGGGCACGGAGGAAGGGGAGTCCGAAACATTCCTGCAGGAAGAAAGTACGGAAGAAACGGAGACAGAAACATCTGCAGATGAGGAGACGGAACTG
>JAUNGD010000013.1 GCA_030524705.1 Lachnospiraceae bacterium
TCTGTACTTTTCTATTTTCGTACTCTTTTATTTCTGTACTAGCATATCTCTGTATGATTCCCGCATCATTTTAATTTCAGGTCAATATATTTCTGCGTTCCCTGCGCCCGTATCATTCCTCCGAATCGGCCTTAAAAGCCTTCTTCCGAAGCAGCCTTAAAAAACAAGCTGCACCAGCGCCATATAGCAGGCCGTTCCCGCCGCTATGGATAAAAGGGTATTGTGCTTCCACTTGTGCAGCAGTATCACCAAAAGTACCGAAAGGGCCTCCGGTATCCCGTAGGAACCACTGACAAATGACACATTTTTCAGGCAGTATACCACCAGCATTCCCATGATCGCATAGGGAAGAACCTCGCCCAGATACAGCACCACCTTAGGCGTATTTTTCCGAAACACAAGGAACGGAAGGAAACGGATCAGCGCCGTCACCGCTGCGATAACCGCCACCAGTAACAGTGAATAGCCCGGACTGCTCATGCTTCTGTCCCTCCTTTTAACCATCTTTTTTCAAGAAACATCGCCGCAGTAATTCCGATCATGGACGGAATCAAAAAGCCGGACGCCCCGAAGATGAGGCGGCAGACGATGGAAATCACAACGCCGGAAACTGCCGGAAGATGCTGTCTCGTCTTCTCCCACTGCTCCACAAAGATTACAACAAAAAGCGCCGTCATCGCAAAATCGATCCCGGCAGAATTAAACGACAGGGCTGCCCCCGCCGCAGCGCCGATCACGCTGCCCGCCACCCAATAGCACTGATCCATCAGGGATACGTAAAAATAATATGTTTTCTCATCTACCCCCTGCGGAAGCTGCGGTGAGCAAACCAGAGAAAAGGTCTCATCCGTCAGGGAAAAGATCAGATATGGCTTTTTGCGCCCTGTTCCGCTGTACTTATCCAGCATGGAAATCCCGTAAAACAGATGCCGGAGGTTGACAAGAACTGTCATTAACGCCGCCGCTATAATAGAGGCGCCCCCTGACAGCAGATCCACCGTCACATACTGCATGGAGCCGGCGTATATGGTCAGGCTCATAAGCGCCGCCCACCACCAGCCGTAGCCCTTATCCTGCAGCAGCACGCCGAATCCGATGCCCAGCACAAGATATCCTGCCATGACCGGAAGCGATGAAACAAACGCATATTTTAAGGTACTGTTTTTCTTCATTTCTTTTTTCTCTTCATTCCATTCTATTTCACACTGAAACCCCTAGATTTTTAAAAGCTTCAGCAGCTCCTTATCCTCCGCCGACACGCGGTAGGATTCCCTGCACTTCTGAATCGCCTTATTCTGCACCCATGCATCCATACACCGCTCTTCCAGAAGCCGCAGCGTCTTATCCCGGTATTTCACAAAGCAGACCGACAAGGCCCAGGCCTGGGCCATCCTGATATAGTAATCGTCACCGCCCGCCGCCTGACCGTTCTCTTTCATCCGGGGCATGTCCGCCGCCTGGCCGTTCTCTTTCATCCGGGACACATCCGCCGCCTGACCGTCTTCCTTTACCGGAGACGCATTTGCTTCGGTGCGCCCGAAGGGAAATGCAAAGAGCTCCAGCACCCGGTCAATATACGTGTCATTGATGAAATACTGCATCAGGGCCACCAGCGCAAATCTCACAGTGAAGGGCCGTATCAAAGAAGCCTTCCCCGAATCCCCGCCTTTTTTCATCAGCCAGCCGGTGTTGTATGCAAACCAAAAATCCTGGTTCTTCTTCATAAATTTCATGCTGGAGACGCTGCAGTCGCAGTCCGCCCAGGAAAGGATTCCCGGCACCCAGCGGTCCAGATGCTGCACCCGGGCTTCATCTGTCATTCTGGCGCTTCCAATGACAATCCCCTGAAGCATATGCTCCTCCTGCAGCAGCGGAAGCCCCGCTAAGTCCTCCATTTGAGCCAGCGTCTCCATCTCCGACAGGTATTCCTCCCAGCCGTTCTTTACGGCTTCCTTTGCAATCCGGCGTATTTCCGGCACTCTCACGCCGATGCTGGGAGCCGTATCGCAGTTTGCCAGCTTATCGTTAAATTCTTTATACGCAGAATCTGCTGCCTCAAGCAGCAGATCCCTCACCTCTGTACGATTCATCTTGTATTCGTCCTCAATCTATTTTTTTCACCATGTTCCGGTATGCCGCTCCCAGAAGCTCCCGGTAGAGCAATTCGCACTCCTCATAGCACAGCCCCGGCTTTGCTGCCAGCAGCTCCATTTTTACCCGAAACAGCTCCACATGAATTCCGGTCTCCAGCATTCCGTTTCTGAGATAAAAATTCTTTCTTCGGACACGCTCCTGATAGTTGGGCTGCGTTTCATCCAGCTCTTCAATCTCAAGAAAAAATTGTTTATCCCGGTAAAGCTCCCTGAGCAGAAAAAGTGCGTCTGTCCCCAGCCCCTGGCCCTGATACTGCTCCGCGATGGCAAAATAATCCAGGAGCACAAGCTCCTCCCCCATAGCCGTAATTGCAAGACCGCATTTTTTCCCATCCTCTTTGAGCACCAGAATCTCCATAGACCCCATCGCCGCCTTGCGCTCGATCAGCGAAAACGGTTTGCGCTCCTCCTGGGGAAACGCCTTTTGATACAGATCCAGAATAAACGGCATATCCAGACTAGTCGCCGTACTCACATCCATAAGAAACTCTCCTTTACCTTCAAATGATCCCTTTTACTGCGTAATCTCGTCAATTCGCTTCAGCTCATCCTCCGTAAACGGGGTACGCTTTACAATACGAACATTGTCCTCAATCTGTGAAGGCCTGGAGGCCCCTATAAGCACGCTGGTAACCGCACCGTCCCGCAGGATCCAGGACAGAGCCATCTGAGCCAGGGACTGTCCGCGCTCCTGCGCCAGCTCATTCAGCGCCCGGATCTGCTGCAGCTTCTCCGGAGTCAGGTCATTTTCATGCAGGAAGCGGCCGTCGGCCTTCATCCGGCTGTCCTGGGGAATTCCGTTCAGATAGCGGTCTGTCAGCATCCCCTGAGCCAACGGGCTGAAGCAGATGATACCCTTTCCGCCCTGCACTGCGGCCTCCTTCAGGCCGTTTTTCTCAATCGTCCTGTCAAAAATCGAATAACGGTTCTGGTTGATGATAAACGGACATTTCAGATCCTCCAATATCTCTGCCGCCCGCTTCATGGCCGGCCCGTCATAATTGGAAATTCCCACGTAAAGGGCCTTGCCGCTTCTGACAATTTGATCCAGAGCCAGCATCGTCTCCTCCAGAGGCGTTTCCGGATCCATCCGGTGATGATAAAAAATATCCACATAATCCAGTCCCAGGCGCTTCAGGCTCTGATCCAGGCTGGCAATCAGATACTTCCGGCTGCCCCAGTTGCCGTAAGGCCCCTCCCACATATCGTAGCCTGCCTTTGTACTAATAATCAGCTCGTCCCGGTAAGCGCTCAGCTCGTTTTTCATGATGCGCCCGAAATTGGTCTCCGCACTGCCATATTCCGGCCCGTAATTATTTGCCAGATCAAAATGTGTGATACCGTTGTCAAATGCGGTAAAACACAGCTCCTTCATATTCGTATACGGTGCATCTGTCCCGAAATTGTGCCACAGTCCGAAGGATACCTCCGGCAGAAGCAAGCCGCTGCGCCCGCACCGGTTGTACTTCATATCCTGGTACCTGGCTTTGCCCGCAATATACGTCATAAACTATCCTCCTTGTATTTTCCTTTTCTTTCCGACAGGGCAGAGAATCGGTTCCCATGCCGCTTCATCGGAAAAAGGACATACCGACAATGCCCGCAGCACTGTTTCGGAATGCCCTTCTGCTCTCATCGTTATTTTGTTTATTTTGTTGCGCTTAAATAATCTTCTATATTCTGAACCGCTTCTGTTTCATCTGATCCATTTGCTGTCACCACGACTGTTTCACCGGACGCCAGTCCCAATGTCATCATCCCCATGATGCTCTTTGCATTGACCGTCCGACCTTCGCTCTCCACATGAATCTCACTCTCATACTGACTGGCCACCTGAACCAATAATGCTACTGGTCTGGCCTCCAGACCACTAGGAAGCTGAATCGTGATTTCTCTCTTGGTCATAATAGTATTCCTCCTTGTTTTGCCTTAACTCCTCTGCCAACTGGCTAAGCTTTCTCAGTCTGTGATTTACCCCGGATTTACCTACCGGAGGATCCAGCATTTCCCCCAGCTCCTTCAATGACGCATCCGGGTGAGACAGCCTGAGAACGGCGACATCCGCAAGGCCAGCGGGCAGCTTTTCCAAACCCTTAGCTGCCTGCAGATAACGAATGTCCTCCATCTGTCTTACTGCTGCGTTTACCGTCTTGTTGATATTCGCCGCTTCGCAGTTCACCTTGCGGTTCACATTATTTCTCATGTCGCGCACGATCCTGATGTTTTCCAGATCCATCAGAGATATATGCGCTTCCATAATATTCAGCATATCAACAATCTGAGCTCCTTCTTTAATATACACAATATAATGCTTTTTACGCTGTACAATTTTGGCATCCGGGCCAAATGTATGTATCAGTGTCTGTAGCTGCAATGCCCGCTCCCGGGAGGCGCATACGATCTCAAAATGGTATGATTTCTCCGGGTTGCTGATGGAGCCTGCGGCCAGAAATGCGCCTCGGATAAAAGCTCTCCGGCAGCACGACTTCTGTACCAGAAGCTGATTCGCCGGTGATACATGCTCAGCTACCTCTCCGTCTGCATCCAGCAGCTTCAGCGCACGCAAAATGTTGATAACAGAATCGTGGTCTTTCACCAACACTGTATATATCTGACTGCTCTTTTTATTCCCTTTATGTAAAGACACGGAAACGTTACATCTTATATTAAATGCTTTTTGCAATAATGTAAAGCACTTTCTCGCAACGGAAACGTTTTCAGTACGAATTCTTATCAGATAACGGCCAAATGAAGAAATACAAACCGAACCGCACATTCCCACGATGGCGGCAAGCTCCGCCAGATTGCAGTGTCTGGCTGTCGAAATCTGTCCTGAAAGCTCATTTTTCACATCCCCTGAAAATGACATATGCACCCCCGCTGTCTGCCGTACCGCTTCAAAAGCATCTCACCGCCCCTGAAGCATGCACTATCTTTTCTGTGTCCGCATTTCCCGGTGCTCCAGCCGCAGGCCGTACTCCGTATGCCTGCCAAGATACTCATATAGCTTCTCTGCGAGAGTCACCGAGCGATGCTGTCCTCCGGTACATCCAATACTGATCACCAGCTGATTTTTTCCCTCCGCCACATAATTCGGGAGAAGGAACTCCACCATATCCTCCAGCTTTTCCAGGAACCGGCGCGCAGTATCCGTCTTCATGACAAATTCCTGCACTTCCCTGTCCTGGCCTGTCTTATGCTTCAGCTCATCTATATAATACGGGTTCGGAAGAAATCTGACGTCAAATACCAGATCCGAATCCGCCGGAATCCCATACTTAAACCCAAAGGAAAGAATCGTAATATAAATATTGCGGTATTCCTGACTGTTCACAAAAATCCTTTCGATGGCGCTGCGGAGCTCCCGGGTCAGCAGGTTCGATGTATCGAGAATATAATCCGCCTGCTTTTTCAAAAACTGCAGCGCTTCTCTCTCCCGGAGAATCCCGTCCTCAATCCGGCCGTTCCGCGCCAGCGGATGGCTCCTGCGGGTCTCCTTATACCGCTTCAGCAAAACAGAATCCCGGGCATCCAAAAATAAAATCTCATAGGAAACTTCCTTTGCCACCAGGCATTCCAGAACATGCTGAATGCCCTCTATCTCTATTCCGGTCCGAATATCCACCCCCAGCGCCACCTTGTCATGGCCGCTCTCCTGCATCACGGACAGCTCCGCGAACTTCTCCACCAGAGGCAGCGGAATATTATCGGCGCAGAAATATCCTTCATCCTCAAGTATTTTCAGGGCCGTACTTTTTCCGGCCCCGGACATTCCTGTCACTATCACAAATCTCATCTAAAATTCTCCCAGCATTTTTACTTCCGGCTCCAGAGTAACGCCGGACTGTGCTTTTACTCTGGCCGCCACCTCCGCGATCAGCGCCCGCACCTCCGCTGCCGTTGCATCGCCTGTATTTACCACAAAGCCGCAATGCTTTTCGGAAACCTGGGCCCCTCCCACAGAAAAGCCCTGCAGCCCTGCGTCCATAATGAGCTTGCCTGCGAAATAGCCCTCCGGGCGTTTAAAGGTGCTCCCGGCACTGGGAAGCTCCAGCGGCTGCTTCGATACCCGCCGCTCCTTCAGCTCCTCCATCCGGGCCTTTATCTGGCCGTAATCGCCGCGCTGAAGCTGCAGCTTCGCCCCCAGAACGACCCATTCATTCTCCGGTATCACGCTGTAACGGTATCCAAGCCGCAGCTCCTGCGCCGGCACTGTACGAATCTGCCCGTCTCTGGTAAGCACTGTGACCTCCAGCAGCACATCCCGCATCTCTCCGCCGTACGCTCCGGCGTTCATCACCGCCGCACCGCCGATGGTGCCCGGTATGCCGGAGGCAAATTCAAATCCGGTCAGAGAGTGTGCCAGCGCTTTTTTTGCAATGACCGAGAGCATCGCTCCGGCCTGGGCGGTAAGGATGTCTCCCTCCACCTCGATCCCGCTCAGATTTTTGTAAATCTGCACCACAACTCCCCGGTATCCCTGATCCGATACCAAAAGGTTGCTGCCATTTCCCAGCACGTAAAACGGCTGCTGCTGCTCCCGGCAGATCTGAATGATCTTCGCCGCCTTTTCAAAGCTGTCCGGCACCGCGAAAACATCCGCTGGGCCGCCGATTCGGAAGGTCGTATGCTTTTTCATGCTCTCCTGCTCCAGAATCGCCTCCGAGCCGGCCGCATCACGTAACAATTCAACTAAATTCTGCATCTGGATTTCTCCGTTTCTATTTTAATTCAAAAACTCCAGTTCTACTTTTGCTGCTCCATGCAGCAGTTCCCCGCAGCACACCATTCTGCAGGATTTTTATTTTCCACGCTTCTGGGATATCTCTCTGGCGTATGCTCTCCGCTGCCTATTGCAGGATTCCGCTTTGCCGTATGCTCTCCGCTGCCTCCCGCAGGATTTCACTCTGGCACATGCTCTCCGCTGCCTATTGCAGGATTCCGCTTTGCCGTATGCTCTCCACTGCTTCCCGCAGTCCCTCCGGCGGCAGTACCAGAGCCATCCGTACATATCCCTCGCCGAGGCTTCCGAAGCTGGTGCCCGGAACGCAGATTACGCCGGATCTTTCCATCAGTTCCATGGCAAACTCCTCTGAGTTCGTCCAGCCCTCCGGCAGCGGCGCCCACACAAACATCGTACCTTCGCTGTCCGGCACATTCCATCCAATCTCCCGGAGTCCGCCGCAAAGCGCACGGTTGCGCTCCTCGTACTCCCGGCACTGCTCCCGGACACCGTCAAAGGGGCCGGTAAGGGCCGCAATGGCGCCGTACTGTACCGGAAGAAACGTGCCGTAGTCAAACTGTGTACGCAGCGCCTTAAACTTCTGTATGATCTCCTCATTTCCGATTGCAAAGGAAACCCGGGCTCCGGTGTAATTAAAGGTCTTAGAAAGCGAGTAAAATTCTACTCCTACATCCTTCGCTCCCTCATAGGAAAGGAAGGAACCGCCCTCTCTTCCGAATACGAGATCCGCATATGCATTGTCATGGAGAATCACAATATCGTATTTCTTTGCAAAGGCAATCAGCTCCTGATAAAACGCGTCGGGAGCCAGCTTGCAGCAGGGATTGCCGGGGTAGCTGACCACCATGAGCTTAGCCCTGCGGGCAACGTCCTCCGGGATTTCGTCAAGCTGCGGAAGGAACCCCTTTTCCGGGTACAGCGGATACTCCCAGAGCTCTGCGTCACAGAGCTGCGGGCCGATGCTGAAAATCGGATAGCCCGGATTCGGAACGAGAACAAGATCTCCGGGATTGCACAGCGCCCAGGTGATGTGGGTCATGCCCTCCTGGGAGCCGTACAGCGCCATGATCTCGCTGATCTTCAGGTCCAGGTCAAATCTTCTCTTGAAAAAGCCCTGGGCCGCTTCCAGAAGCTCCGGCAGCTCCACCAGCGCATACTTATAATTTTCCGGCTTTTTGGCCGCCTCGCTCACCGCATCCATGATATACTGCGCCGGTTTGAAATCCGGCGTGCCGACGGAAAGATTATAAATTTTCTTTCCCTGCCCCTGCAATTCGTTTTTCTTTTCATTCAGCACCGCAAAAATGCCTGCCTCAATCTGCTCTGCTTTATCCGAAAACCGGTTCTTCATTTTCTCTGTCTCCTTTATATTTGTTTCTTCTTTTGACTCCTCCCGAAACCATTCTGGGTGCCTGTTCTCCAAAGCGCCTGACAGCATATACAAAAGTACGCAGATCAGGCTGAGCAGACTTCCCAGCCACAGGCCCGGGGGCGTATATTTCATTTTGACGGTATGGCTTCCCGCTGTCACGTTCAGGCCGGTCAGCGCCTCCCCGATGGAAAAGTATTCCGTCTCTTTTCCATCTACGGTAATCCTCCAGCCCTCGTCATAGGGAATCGTCAGCAGCAGCGTACCGTCCTCCTTCGCCTCAAGGCTTCCGCTGACGGTGTTGCCCTCCACCTTCACATCCGTGAGCTGGCTTTCCGAAAGCTTGTCGACCACCTTCTGATATGCATCGTTGGCGCATGTATAGACCTGGGCCTCCACCGTGCTCTGATTATCCTTTAGAGTTACCGTAAAATCGGCCATATCGTTTTCTGCGGAGCCATTGATCACATACAAGTGATCCGTGTAATCGTCATAGGATTTTGTATATTCCGGCGTATTCAGGGAAATACCCGCCACCCTCGTATCAATGCACAGGTAGACCTGCTTATTCTCCGGGATCTTAATGCCGTAGTTCTGGCCGTCCTCCATGTCAATGCGGCGGTCCAGCACATAGATCGGCTCCAGCCCCGTGGCAAGCTCCACGAAGCTGTTCTGCACCAGCAGCGGCTCTCCGGCCTCAATATCCCAGTTTACGATGGAGTCCTTTACCATAAAGCCCAGGGAAAGTGCCTGATCATTTTTGTACAGTGCCAGTTCTCCGTCCTCGGCCACCCGGTCAAACTGATACATTGTCCTCGCCACCTTCGAGGGCGAAGCCACGTACCGGATCCCCAGCACATCATTCATCAGCTTCGTCACGCCGAGATATCCGTTTTTGTTCGTGCGGGCCTCAATTCCAAGCCGGTCGCAGAAATTAATCACGGACTCCCGCATCGTGGAGTTGAACATGACCATGCTGTTGCCTCCGACGTACATCGTCACGTTCCGCATCCGCTGACGGTCCACCTCGCTGCGGAAAAACTCATCGTCTTTCTGAGTATCCATCAGCGCCTGATAAGACTTCTGATCCGCAATATAAATGCTTCTGGTCACGCCGCCGTTGCAGGTAATCCCGTAGATCGCATTGGCAGAAAGCTCCACCAGCATCACCGCCGAGACAATACCGTAATATACGGAACGCTTCATATCCAGGGCAAAACGCCCCAATAACAGCAATCCGAAATACAGAACCAAAATTCCCAGCGAAATAAAATATATAAACGGCTCAATCTCCCCGTCTCCCTTCAGAAAACAGAAAAGGATAAAGCCCGCCGGCACCGCCACCGAAAACAGCAGCTCCACAATATGAAAGCTTCGGATATGCCCCAGCGCATCGTACGCCATCACCAGAAGCACCGCAATGTAGATAAAGGCAAACCGGTTCGGAAGCCCGTTCTGCACATGGAAGCCATGCCAGATATAATTCAGCATATTAAAGGAAAAGCTAAGCAGCAGCAGCGCGCACAGCCCGTAATGAGCCAGCCTTTCTCTCAAGCAGATTTTCCGGTCAAGCAGATACAGGACCGCCGCTAGAACTGTCAGGATACCGCAGTACGCATTCAGCCCCACCTGGGAATTTGAAATATTCACCGGCTCCAGAAAAGCCAGATGATTTTCCAGCAGCTGTGCAAGGCTCTCATAGAATTTAACCGCCGCCGGGAAGGTATTTCCCTGCATCGACTCCGAGGTTCCCAGCCCCAGAAACGCCGGAACCAGCACCAGGGCCGCCATGCCTCCTGCCAGCAGCGCATACCAGCCAAAGGTAAGACAGCTCCTGCCCACACGCTTCCAGGTGATCCCTTCCTGGGAAATCCAGCGCACCAGGAAATACAGGCAGGAAAAAATGCACAGCATAAAGCCGATATAATAATTGCACCACAGGCCATAGAACAGGGACAGCCCGAACAGCCGGCCGCTCTTTCCCTCAGTGATACGCTCAATCCCCATCATGATAAGCGGCAGCATTGCTACGCTGTCCAGCCACATCAGATTGAAATAGTAGCCGATCACAAAATTGCTCAGACCATAGGCCATACCGAAAACCACCGGAAGAAACTGCCTCCGGGAATCTCTCTTGTGCAGATACCAGGAAAAGCATCCGCTGCACAGCCCGATTTTCAAAAGGATCATGAGATCCATAAAATCGCAGACATTTTCTTTGGGAATAAAGGCCATCAGAAAATTAAGCGGGCTTGCCATATAATATGCGTATGTGGACCAAAAGTTATAGCCCAGTCCGCCGGAAAACGAATACAAGAAGGATTCGCTGTTTGCCAGCTTTTCATGGAAATCCGTGTAAAAAGGAAGATACTGGTGCAGGGAGTCAATGATCAGCACCGTCTTGTCTCCGAAGGGCCACACGCCGAGGCATGCAAAGCCGATCCCGGCCACCAGCACGGAGAGGAAAAATCCCGCCGCAAAAAATTTTCTGGAGCGTTTTTTCTCCAGACGCAGCTCTTCCTCCCGTTCTGCAGCAGCATCCTCATCCTTAAACACAATGAAGCGGCTGATCAGATAGTTGAGGATCATGATCACTACCTGAATCAGCAGCTTTGCGATCATATCATCCAGGCCCCAGATACAGCTCAGCAGGATGACCCCCAGCACCTCCACCACCATCGTCCCCAGACGCATTCCGATGAAGCTTCCCGCCTCCTTCAGAAAGGCCCGGAGGGATTCGGTCTGATGTTCAAAGACAAAAAGCTTGTTCACCACATAAGCAAACAGTATCGCGATCAGTATTGCGACCGTGTTGGCCGCCGTAATGTCCATGCCCAGCAGCCGGGTAAGTCCGTAATAGGAGCCAAGATTGACCAGGGTGGAACATCCTCCGAAAAAGATGTAACGCACCGCCTGGCTGTTCCATATTTTTATTATTTTCTTCATAATACAATGTCCCTTCCCAGGTGGAACGAATAAATAATCCGATCCTTCACTTCGCATCCCGTCAGCCGCTTCAGCGCCAGCGCATAGTAATCAAGCTGCGCCCGGTACTTATCTGTCAGCTCCCGGGGATGCTTCACCCGGTCTGTTTTATAATCCAGGACAGTAATCTGTCCGTCCTCGAAAAAGTATGCGTCAATGATTCCCTGTACCAGCACCGTCTCCCGGGGATCCCACCCGCTTCGGATCGTATCGGCCGGAACTCCCAGCACAAAGGGGCGCTCCCGAAAAAGCATTCCTGCCAGGGCCGCCCGCTCCATCCGCTTCCCGCTTTCGGTCTGCAGAAAGCTCCGTACGTCCTCCAGACAGAGCACCGCGCCTTCCTCTTCGGACATTTTACCACAAGTTATCAGTTCTTCCAACTGTAATTCCAACTCATCTTTTCTGGAATAATCAAGATTTTCCATGAAAGTATGATAAACCGTACCCCGGGCAGCCCCGGAAATCGCCTCTTTTTCCTCCCGGAATGCGGGAAGCAGCGGGATGACCGTCTCCGGCCGGTACAGCTCCTGAGCGTCCTCCTCTTCGGGCATGCGGGAGAGCTTTTTCAGCTCCGAAACCGACAGCTTTCCGATGATCTCCCGGTTCTTTTCGTAGGGGTATGCCGAATGGAAAACGCGGTCCAGATATTCCCTTGCCTCTTTATCGTAGCATATATCCGTATCCAAGTTCAAAAGCTCAGAGAGCCGCAGGGCTTCGTCGCTCCTCTCCTGCAGGTCGGCCTGCTCATTTTCAGAGGAAGAGACAAGCCGCATACAGAAGGGCAAAATACTTTCCCGTTCTGCCGCACCGTTCGGAATTGCCGCATCGCTGCTGTACCGGATCACGTCGCTGCCGTCTATGCCGGCTTCCACAAAGAGTTCCTCCGCCGCCGGACTGTGCAGCAGGGCAGGAACCACCCAGTCAAGATACGTGGATGCCCCGACGAGCCGGGAGTACGGCAATTCCCCGCCCCAGTGCATCGCCGCCGTTTTCCATTTATTGATCTTTTCCTCCGCATCCGGCACAGCTCCGGTCAGGATCAGCTTTTCCTTTGCCCTGGTCAAAGCGACGTAAAGCACCCGAAGCTCCTCTCCGAGATTCTCTGAAAAGGTCTTTTGCTGTATCGCCTTCTTCAAAAGCGTCGTCTGCCTCGTTCTCTGTTCCGTATCTACGTAATCACAGGCAATGCCGAATTCGGGATGCATGACGACCTTGCTGCGGATGTCCGACTCGTTGAACTGCTTCCCCATACCGCTGACAAAGACGATGGGAAATTCCAGCCCCTTGCTTTTGTGGATGCTCATGATCCGCACCGTGTCCGCCGCCTCCGAGCCGACATTGGCCTCGCCGTAATCCACCTCGTATTTTTTCAGATTTTCTATATACCGGACAAAATGGTACAGCCCCCGATAGCTGGTAGCCTCATACGCAATGGCCTTTTCCACCAGCATATCAAGATTGGCCTTTCTCTGCTCTCCCGCCGGAAGCGCTTCCGCATACGCGCCGTAGCCCGTCACCTCCAGAAGCTCCCAGATCAGCAGATGCACCGGTGTGTGGCTGCATTTGCTCCTCAGCCCTTCAAACGTCCCGAAAAACTGCTCCAGCTTTTCCCGCAGCGCCTCGTCCTTCCCTTCCATGCGGTATTCCTGGCAGCAGTCATAAAAATAGCGCTGCTCCGAAGAGCTCCGTATTTTGGCAAGCTCCTCATCACAGATCCCACCGATGGCGCTGCGCAGAACCGCGGCCAGGGGAATATCCTGCACCGGATTGTCCAGTATGCTGAGATAGGAAAGCACAACTCTGATCTCTGTTGCCGAAAAATATCCCTTCTGCGAGCCCGTAAAGCAGGGAATCCCCATGTCTCCCAATACCTCGCCGAAGGTATCGGCCCAGCCGCTGACGGTGCGGAGCAGGATCACGATATCGCTGTACCTGGCCGGACGGTAGGTCTGCGCCTCTTTGTCCCAGATCAGCTCTTGTCCGACGATCTCCTGTATCCGCTTTCCCACCAGCCGGGCCTCCTCCTGCTGCCGGGCCTGACCGTCAGCCTCCAGAAGCAGAAACTCTGTTTTCAAAAAATCACAGCCATTTTGAGATTCCGTCTCATCCTTTTCGTTCTGTCCGCCGGATTCCTGCACCGGATACGGCGCGAACTGCGCTCCGGGATACAGCGCCGCGTCTTTATCGTATACGATTCCCCCCAGATTCTCTGTCATAATCTGACGGAAAATGTAGTTCACGCTCTGCAGAACTTCCCCGCGGCTCCGAAAATTCCGGTGCAGGTCAATTCTGCAGGCAGCTTCATTTGCCTCCCGGTACGCTTTGTATTTCTCCATAAACAGCTCCGGCCTCGCCAGGCGGAAGCGGTATATACTCTGCTTTACATCCCCCACCATGAACAGATTATGCGCGCCGCAGCCTCTTCCGCTGACGCTTTGAAGGATCAGCTCCTGTACCAGGTTGCTGTCCTGATACTCATCTATCATGATTTCTTCAAAGCTCTCCGCGTATTCTCTGGCCGCCGCGGTGGGAATGTTCTCTCCTTCTTTTCGCTCCACAAGGGCCTGCAGCGCCAAATGCTCCAGATCTCCGAAATCCAGAATATTCTTTTCTGCCTTCTTTGCCTCCAGACGCTCCATGAAATCTTCCGTCAATCTGGTCAAAACCTGAACGGAAGCACCGCTGTCTTCCAGCTCCTGCTTTAGCACCCCGGGCCTGTCAAAATAATATCGCTGCCGGAGTCCTGCCACCGTATCCTTGATATCGCCGCGCATTCCCTGAACCTGAAGCTTTTTCTCCTCTGAAATACTCTCATCCTTCTTCGCTGACAGTCTCGCCCAGGGCTTCATATCCCGAAACAGCCGGGCATAGGAGGAATAATCCTTCCCCTGACACAGCTCCTCCAGGGTCTCAAGGTCCGATTGCAGCGCCTTCACATACGGGTACGGACCGTCCGGCTCTTCTGCAATGCGGATCGCCTCGAGAATCTGCTCCCTGGTGTCCGAGAGAATTTTTGCCGTATCTTCTATTATATAACGCAGCCATTCCAGCGGATCGCCCTCCGCACCGCCGTATGCCTCCCGGCAGCTCTGCAGCCATTCCCGGGGCCACGGCTGCCCCAGCGCAAAGTGATACAGGGCGAGAACCGTCTCCTCCACTATACGGTCGCTTTTTCCCGTGGCAAAACACTCCAGAAACTGCCGGAATCCCTCGTCCTGCCGCTCGTATGCAGCCTCCACCGTCTCCTGTACCGCTTCCTGCTCCAGCAAAATGACCTCGCCCTCATCGGCCACCCGGAAGGAAGGGTCAATCCCCACCAGCTGGAAATGATTCCGCAGTACATGCAGACAGAAACTGTGAATTGTGGTAATTTTCGCATTGTGAACCAGGACAAGCTGACGCTGCAGATGTACATTTTCCGGCTCCTCCTCCGCGCGCTTTTCCAAAGCGTCCCGAATACGCTCCCGCATCTCCGCCGCCGCAGCGTTCGTAAAGGTCACCACAAGAAGCCGGTCAATGTCCACAGGCTTGGTTTCATCCGTAATCATAGACAGAATCCGTGCCACCAGCACCGCGGTCTTACCGGAACCCGCCGCCGCTGAAACGAGAATATTGCGTTCCCGCGTATCAATCACCCTCTGCTGTTCCTCCGTCCACTTTACTGCCATATCTTCCTCCGCTAAAAATCATATGTCATTTCTGTCTTCCGGGTTTTCCTGAGATTCCCCGGCAATGTTCTTCCATACCTCTGCCCTGGTCAGCTCCGGCTCCCGCCTCCGGCACATGCCCGGAATCCTTTTATCAAAGCCGCAGACGTCGGAATACTCACAGTAGTCGCAGGCGCTGTGGTTCCGGTCTGCAAACGGGCTGGCCTCAATAGCCCCCGCCAGAATCTGTCCCGCCATGACCTCCAGCTTTTTGGCGACAAAACCCGAAAGCTGCTCAAACTGCTGCGTTGTAACCGCGCTGGAGGAGACCTTCAGCGTACCGTCCTTTTTCAGCCCCGCAGGAATGACCAGGGAATCTCCGCTGATATTCCGGTCCAGCAGCCGCAGGATCTCTCCGTCTCCGTTCAGCACGCCGTCCGGCCGCAGCTTTTTCAAAAGCTTCTCCCGCGTCTGTTCCCCAGAATCCTCCGCTTCCTTTTCCAGAACAGGATCCTCCAGATGGTAATAAAAGATCCCCGCCGGAACGATCTTTTTGTTCCGGTGCAGCCTGCGCTCCATCTCCAGGGCGGCATTCAGATACACCACCAGCTGAAGCTGAAGCCCGTAATACAGGGATACCGGATCAAACTTCGTAGTCCCCGACTTATAATCTATAATTTTCACATATACCGTATCCTCTGTCTCCGCCGTGTCAATGCGGTCGATCCGTCCCTGCAGACGGATCCTGCCGTTTTTCCCGAACCGCACGTTGACCGCCTCCAGATCCCCGGCGTCTGCAAAGGATACCTCGAAGCCGGAGGGCCGGAAGCTTCCCGCCTGAAGCTGCTGGTGAAGCGCCCATATCGTCCGGCACAAAATCCGTTTTACGCGGCAGATCGTATATTCCTCCCGGGCGCTTCCGTGTAGCACGCCCGCTCCGTATTCCCGGGACACCTCATCGACGCACTCCTCAATGAGGATATTCTGCTCCTCCTGAGCCATTTCCCGCCAGTCAATTCCATCCTTCTGGAGCCTCCTGGAAAACAGCTCCATGGCACGGTGAAAAATAATGCCGAGATCCGCCGCCTTCACGCCATACAGCTCTCTTTGGGAAAGACGCAGCCCATAGGAAGCAAAATGTGCAAATGCACAGGCCGCAAACTGCTCCAGCCTCGTAACGCTGTTCGTCATGACCTCTCCATACAGCTCCTTGGAAGTCTGATAGGTCAGCTGCCCCCGCAGCCCCCGGATAAATGCCGCCCGCACCAGCTCCTGTACCCTGCTGCGGTACAGGGAATCCTGCAGATACATTCCGTACAGCTCCATCCAGGCCGGATTTTCCTCCCCGGCCCGAATCCCCTGCAGCCCCTTCGTCAGATACAAAAGACCGTTTTTTCTGGAGGTCACCTGATCGAGGGAAGTTCCTGTTTCCTGTTCCTGCACCACCGGGATCTGCGGAAAAAGCTTTCCAATGACAGATACCAGATACGAGGGCCGCATGGCGGTACCGTCGCCGCTGCTGCTGCACCAGGACAGATACAGACGCTGGCTGGGCTTCGTCAGGTTCTGGTACAGATAAAATCTCTGAATATAGCTGTTCTCTCTGGCCGAGGGAGCCAGCTCAATACCGGTCTTCTGAAGGATTTCCCGCTCCATATCCGAGACGATCCCTCCGCCCTCTCCCCGGGCCGGCACCCAGCCGTCATTCAATCCAAGGAAAAACAGCACCTTTACATGCGCCAGCCTCGACCGCTCGATGTCTCCCACCTGCACCTGATCAATGCCCGGCGGAATGATGCCGACGCTGGCCTCCGCGAAGCCTGCGTCCAGAATCTCTCCGAATTCCTGACCGCTCATTTTCTCGTCTCCCAGAAGATCCACCATCTCATCCAGAAGTGCGATCAGTATACTGTAAATCTGTGCGTATTCCCGGGCCTCCTCCCGAAAGCCCTCCTGCAGCAGCGCAATTTCCCGATCCTTAAGCTGCTGCTGGATCTGGCAATCCTCCAGCAGAATACAAAGAGCATCCGCATACTGCCGCAGCGCCTGGTCCTTTTGACGCATTTTTTCCGCAAAGGGCAGTATATGCACAATAGCCTTTTCCCTGCATGCATTGCAGAAGATCAGTTCCTCCGGCGTCATTCTGCCGGGAAGATACGTCCACTCCCGCTCCCACATACCCCGGCCGCGGATTCCCGCCGCCAGCACGTAATTCTCCAGCCGGTCAATCTCATTCGCCTCCAGTCCCGCCATCCCGGTACGCAGAAAACGGAAAACCGTCTCATAGGAGAAATCCTTCTCTGCGGTCAAAAGAGCGCCCCGGATAAATTCCAGACACGGATTCAGCAGAATATGTCTCGTCTCATCAAGGAAGGCCGGCACCTCATACATCGGGAAAATTTTTTTCACATAATGATCATAGGAGCTCATGTTTCCGGTAATCACGGCAATCTCCTGATACCGGTAGCCCTGCTCCCTCACCAGACGGCAGATCGTCCGGGCCGCAAAATGTACCTCCTCCGCCGGAGCCGCAGAAACATGAAGGGATATTTCTTCCTCTCTATTCTGCAATGCTTTTTCCGGCGGTCTTGAAAAAGCGGTCCTGCGCCTGCGGAAAAGATTCTGTTCCAAATGAAACAGCTCGCCTCCCGGACGGAACCGCGGCAGACCGTTCCTGCCCAAAAGAACCGGCTCCTGTATCATATTTGTTTCGCCTTCATCCGATTCTTGCAATCCCGCGCCTTCTGCACCTCTTCGCCTTGACGCGCGCTGCGCCGCCTCCGTCACGCTTCGGATCAGCTTTTTGCTGGGGGCAAACAGCTCGTGCTCCTGTATCTCCCCGTAAAAGGATTCCCGGGCGTCTATGGTCACCGTCATCCATATCTGAGGGCAGATGGTCAGAAGTTCCTCCAGCACATTCAGCTGAGACGGCGTAAATCCGGCAAATCCGTCAAAGGCCAGCGTACTGTTTTTCAAAAGCTCCGAGGTCCCGGCCACACGGCAGAGCACATCCAAAAGCTCCTCCGGCTTCATAAAGCGGTCTCTCTGGTACTCCACAAATGCGTTGTACAGCGTGCGGATATCCGTCAGCTTCGCCCGGAGCAGGGGGCGGTTCTCCACATACCTCAGCATCTCTTGAAGCTCAAAATCTGTAATCTCATACTGCATCAGCTCTGACAGGATGGACTTTACCTCCGACACATACCCGGGCCGGTTCATCCTGCTTCCCAGCACCTGCAGCTTATCCTTCTGCAGGCCCGCCACCCTTCGCAGCATGAGATTTTTGCCGGTCTCCGTCAGCACCGTCCGCCGGTCGGACCCGACTTCCTCAAAAATGCGGTGCGCCAGCCTGCGAAAGCTCAGAACGTCGATATTCATAATTCCTTTGTCCGGGTGCATCATGACCAGATCCTTCTGAGTCTGCATCGTAAACTGCTCCGGCACAATCACCATATAATTTCTCTGCGGATGCTTCCTCGACTCCTCTATCATCCTCTGATATAAAAAATGGGACTTTCCGCTCCCGGAATTCCCCATGATAAACTGAAGCGGCATAAATTCTCCTTTTATAAATCTCACGCTTTTTACTGCCGTCAGCGTAGCCGGGGCGGCCTGTCCCTTATACGCTGACACTTCCCGTCAAGTATACTGCAAAATGCACACAAAAGCCATAAAACAATTCTTAAATCTCTGCACAGCCCCTGTGTATTCCCTTCTTAATGAACAAAAGTGTGCTTCGCACATCCTCGCGCTTTCATTTTCTTTCAGGAAGCACACTTTTGCCGCGCTGGGTGCGTATTGCGCAGCAATAAAATACATCTCGCACCCGTGCGCATCGTTGCACGAAGTGCTTTTTATGTCATATAGAAAGAGCTTTCACGCTTTAGCGTGGCAAGGTCTTTCCTATGACATAAAAAAGGTGCCATGATCCGAAAACGCAGTCCAAACCACGTTTTTCCGAATCATGACACGCCCTTTCATGTGTCTTTGCCACTATTTTTCCCGAATTTTTCTGAAAAACCACCGGTAATTCATCTTCTTTACCGAAACCACGCCTTCATCGTATCCAGTACCTGCACCAGCTCCTCTTCTTTGATGACATATGGAACCATAGCATACATATAGTTCAGGAACGGGCGGGAAAAGACGCCGTGCTCATAGGCGAACTGCTGGTATCCCTGCAGCGTTTCGGAATCGTAAACCTCCACGCAGACACAGCCGCCCATCATACGGACCTCCTTTATGCGCTCATCCGCAAAGCCGTCCATCTCCCGTTTCGTGATTTCTTCAATTTTTCTGATTTTGGACATATAATTCTGCTGCTCAAACAGCTCCACCGACTTCAGCGCCACACTGCAGGCCAGCGCATTTCCCATAAAGGTAGGCCCGTGCATCAGCGCCTTATTCGGATCATCACCATAAAATCCATCGTAGACCTTTTTGTTCGCCACCGTCGCCGCATGGCCAATATATCCCCCAGTCAAAGCCTTTCCCAGAACCAGAATATCCGGCAGCACGAGGTCCGCCACAAAGCGGTTCCCGGTTCGGCCAAATCCCGTAGCCACCTCGTCAAAAATCAGCAGCACGCCGTATTGGTCACAGAGCTGTCTTGCCCTCTGCAAAAAGGAAACATCATACATACGCATACCGCCGGCCCCCTGCAGAAGCGGTTCTACGATAAAGCAGTTAAGCTCCTCATGATACGTTTCAAACGCTTCCTCCAACGCCGGAACCTCCGTAGGGATGTGGATCACATTTTTGTTAGGGCCAAAGGCCTCCAGCACAAAATGATAATCCTCATCATCTCCCACCTCCATTGTCTTAAAGGTATCGCCGTGGTATGCATTGGTCAGCGACAGCACCTTTGTCCTGTGCTTTTCTCCGCGGTTCATATAATACTGCAGAGCCATTTTCAGCGCGACCTCCACCGCAACGCTGCCGGAATCAGAAAAGAAGCAGTAATCCAGATCCCCGGGCAGATACTGCTGCAGCTTATCAGAGAGCAGCTGTACCGGCTCATGGGTCAGGCCCCCCAGCATGACATGTGAAAAACGATCCACCTGAGATTTGATCGCCTCGTTCAGAACCGGATGCTTATATCCGTGAATCACGCTCCACCAGGAAGAAACGGAATCTATCATTTTATTGTCTTCCGTATACAAATATACCCCCTCGGCGTCTACGATCTTCCAGGGCTCCTTCATTGTTTTCATTTGTTGATATGGATACCAGATCATAATTATATTTTCCTCCAATTATACACCATCTGCTTTTATAGCCGCATCCCTTTCAGATAAGCCGCATAAAAGCCCTATTCATACAAAGCTGCCAAAGCCTCTGCGTCCATAGCCAGCTCCGTATCCCCGTCTCCCACGCAGGCCAGCACCTGAATTCCGGTGAGATACTCACACATCCTCAGATTGTCCTCTTCCATAACATCGCCGGGATGAAAATGATTGAAAATAATTCCTTTTACCGGGATTTTTTTTGCCCGCATATATTCTACAGTCAGAACTACAGAATTGATGGTTCCGAGTCCGGCATCCGCAATCACCAGGCAGGAAAGCCCCAGCTCCCGTATCACATCCTCCAGCTGAATTTTGGCCTCGTCAAAGCAGACCGGACAGATAATCCCGCCGCTGCCCTCCATCGTAACATAATCATATTTGCCGCATACTATTTCAAACCCGGCCTTGACTGCCTCCATTTTCACCGGATTGCCCTCAATTCTGGATGCAAGATGCGGGGAAACGGCCGTCTCATATACGTACGGGCACATTTCCTCCAGGGGCTGTCCGATGCCGGAAACCGTCTGTACCTGCAGAGCGTCCCCCGGTATCAGGCTTCCGTTCTCCCGGCGGCAGTTGCCGCTCATCGCAGCCTTGTAATATGCCGCGTTTCTTCCGCTCTCTTTCAATTTTTTTACAATCAATCCCGTAACGTAGGTCTTTCCCACATCCGTTCCGGTACCTGTGATAAATAAATTCTTACTCATTGCAAAGCCTCGCCTCATATCCAAGTTTTTTCAAAAGCTCCATATCTGTCTCCACGGTAATCCCCGCCGTCGTCAGCATATCGCCGGAAATCGCCGCATTTGCGCCGCTGGTAAAGCAGCCCTCTCCCTTATCGCCGATCAGTCCTCTGCCTCCGGCCAGGCGGATGGATGCATCCGGGATCAGGAAACGAAATACTGCCACGCACCGACGGGCCTCCTCATTCGTCAGAGGTACATTCTTTTCATAGGGCGTTCCCGGAATAGGATTTAACAAATTGACCGGTATGGATTTGACGCCGAGCTCTCTCGCAGTCAGGCCCATATCAATGCGGTCCTCCATCGTTTCTCCCAGCCCCATAATACCCCCGGAGCAAATGGACAGGCCGGCGCGTTTTGCAGCCTTCAGCGTCTCGATTTTTTCTTCATACGTATGCGTCGTACAAACCTCTTTAAAATACCGCGGGGAGCTCTCCAGATTGCAGTGTACCCTGGAGGCCCCTGCCGCCTTTATTTTCCGAAACTGCTCTTCCCCCAGAAGTCCGAAGGATACGCAGACCTCAATCGGCACTTCCCGTTTGATGGCCCGGATACTTTCACAGACCTGATCTACCTCCCGGTCAGAAAGCCTCCGGCCCGAGGTCACAATCGAATAGCGCAACACGCCCTGACTGGCATTGTGCCTTGCCCCCTGCAAAAGCTCCTCCGTCGGCAGCAGCGGATACGTCTCCGTACACGCCGTATGGTAATGTACGCTCTGGGCACAGTATTTGCAATCCTCAGAGCACCTTCCGCACTTCCCATTGATGATCGTACATATGTCAAACCCGTTGCCGCACATTTTTTCCCGAATCTCATCAGCCGCCGCAGTCAGCTCCTCCAGCGGGGCCCCGGCAAGCTCCAGCGCCTCCTCCCGGGAAATCAAATCTCCGTTTAAAACCTTATCCTTTAATTCCGCTACAATACTCATCGTTTATCCTCTCTATTCTTTCTGCCATACAATTCCAACGTTTCCCCGGTGGTCTCTGCCCGTCCAAAACAGAGGCATTCTGCTTTTAATTGCAGCAATGCCTGGCAGAATTTCCGCCTTTAATTGCAGCAATGCTTCGGCAGAATCTCCGTCTTTAATTACAGCAACGCTTCGGCAGAATTTCCGCCTTAGACAGTACCGGCTTCAGCTGTTTTGTCAGAGCGGCGGCCAAAAAGCACAGGCAAATATCTCCCGGCACCGCCAGTATGAAGCAGTACAAAAACAGCGGCCACACGCCGATCGGTGAATTGATAACGAAATTGCAGATGACATAATAATAAATCATTCCGAAGCCGTAGACGATTGCCAGGCCGACAAAATTTGCCGCCAGAATCCGTCCGAATCCCGGATTGTCACTGTTTTCCGTCATTTTCCCCGTCACATAGCTTCCAACCGCGAAGCCGATAATATATCCGAAGCTCGGCTTAAGTATGTACCAGAAGCCGCCTCCCTCTGCAAAAACCGGCAGACCTGCCAGCCCCAGCACCGCATACAGCGCCACACAAAATGCGCCGAGACGTCCTCCCAGGAGCAGTCCTGCCATCATGGTAAACAGAAACTGCAGTGTGAACGGAACTACAGGCACCGGAACCTTAATAAACGCCCCGACCGCGATCAGCACCGTAAACATGGCACACAATGTCATTTCCTTTGTTGTAATTCTTCCCTTCATTTTCCTTCTCCTTTTTCTGGTTCATTCGCACAGTACTTCATAAAATTACCGCGTATTTATCGGCTCCGGTACAGCAAAGCATTCTGCCTGCCTCACCGATGCCACAAAAAGCAGTTTATAAGAATCAGCTTCAATTGTCAACTATTTTTATCATTTAGTTTACATATATCGAGTCACTGACCTGCACAAACCGTTTTCAAGCATTGCAGGTATGGAAATATAATAAAACGGCCCTTACCTACCACTTTCCGGTATGCAAGAACCGTTTTAAAATTTATCTCACTTCATTTTTCTTACTTCATATTTGTTTTTTATTTTGAAAGGCTTTCCAGACGTTCCTTCACCTGGGCCATCATCTGGGTATATTTCTCAAGCTTCGCCTTTTCCTCGTCGATCTTGGCCTGGGGCGCCTTGCTGATGAAACGCTCATTGCCCAGCATGCCATTTACCCGGGCAAGCTCCTTATTCAGACGCTCCTCTTCCTTCTTCAGACGCTCAATTTCCTTTTCGAGGTCAACCAGCTCCGCAAACGGCATATAAACCACTGCTTCGGGAATTACCGCGGATACGGCGTCCTCGCTGATGCCCGTCTTATCGGCCTGCACATGTACCTCGCTGGCATAGCCCAGGGTGGCAAAGAATACCTTGCCGTGTTCAAAAATACTGCGGATTTCCGCATTTTCAGAAACAACGTACACCTGTGCTTTCTTGCTCGGCGGAACGTTCATGCCCGTGCGGACATTGCGGATGCCCCGAACCGCTTCCTTGATGGTTTCCACTGCCCTTTCGTCTTCCGCGAAATCCCACTCTGCCTTAAATTCCGGCCAGGAAGAAATCATGATAGATTCCTCCTGGGTCTGCAATGTACAGAAAATCTCCTCCGTGATAAACGGCATATACGGATGGAGCAGCTTCAGTGCATTGGTCAGCACCGTTTTCAGCGTCCACAGCGCCGCAGCCTTCGTCGTGTCTTCATCGTTGTAAAGCCGCGGTTTTACCATCTCGATATACCAGTCGCAGAATTCCTCCCAGATGAAATCATAAACCTTCTGTACTGCAATCCCAAGCTCATATTTTTCCATGTTCTCGGTCACATCTTTTGCCAGCGTGTTTACCTTTGAAAGTATCCATTTATCGGCGCTGGTAAGCGTATTCAGGTCGATCTCTTCGGGAACCTCTGCCTTTTCCAGATTCATCATGATAAATCTCGATGCATTCCATACCTTATTCGCAAAGTTTCTGGAAGCCTCCACACGCTCCATATAGAAACGCATATCATTACCCGGCGCATTTCCGGTCATCAGGGTCAGGCGCAGTGCGTCGGCGCCATACTGGTCGATGATCTCCAGCGGGTCAATCCCGTTGCCCAGAGATTTGCTCATCTTGCGTCCCTGAGAATCTCTCACCAGACCGTGGATCAGTACGTGGTGGAAAGGCACCTCCCCGGTCTGCTCCAGAGCGGAGAATACCATACGGATTACCCAGAAGAAAATGATGTCATATCCTGTGACAAGAACATCCGTCGGATAGAAGTATTCCAGCTCCGGCGTTTTGTCCGGCCATCCCAGAGTAGAAAACGGCCACAGTGCAGAGGAAAACCAGGTATCCAGAGTATCCTCGTCCTGGGTCAGATGCGTACAGCCGCACTTCGGGCAAACCTTCGGCATCTCTCTTGCCACTACGGTCTCGCCGCACTCATCGCAGTAATAAGCCGGGATCCGGTGTCCCCACCAAAGCTGTCTGGAAATACACCAGTCGCGGATATTTTCAAGCCAGTGCAGATACGTTTTGTCAAACCGGTCTGGAACGAACTGAAGCGTACCGTTTTTCAGCGCTTCGATGGCCGGCTTTGCCATTTCGTCCATCTTTACGAACCATTGCGGCTTGATCATCGGCTCCACGGTGGTCTTGCAGCGGTCATGGGTTCCAACGCTGTGGCTGTGGGGAACTACCTTTACGAGAAGTCCCAGCTCCTCCAGATCCTTTACCATAGCCTTGCGGGCCTCGTAACGATCCATGCCGGCATATTGGCCGCCCAGCTCATTGATGGTGGCGTCGTCGTTCATAATATTGATTTCCGGCAGATTGTGACGCTTGCCCACTTCAAAATCGTTCGGGTCATGGGCCGGAGTAATCTTAACGCAGCCCGTTCCGAATTCTTTATCCACATAGGAATCTGCGATCACCGGAATCTGCCTTCCAGTCAGCGGCAGCTCCAGCATCTTCCCGATCAGGTGCTGATACCGCTCATCCTCTGGATTTACAGCCACCGCCGTATCACCCAGCAGAGTCTCAGGACGGGTCGTCGCAATCTCAACGAATTTTCCTTCCTCACCCACGATCGGATAATTGATATGCCAGAAAAATCCTTCCTGGTCCTCATGCTCTACTTCTGCATCGGAAATAGAGGTGTGGCAGACCGGACACCAGTTGATAATTCTGGAGCCCTTGTAAATATATCCCTTTTCATAGAGACGGATGAAAACCTCCTGTACCGCCTTGGAACAGCCCTCGTCCATGGTAAAACGCTCTCTGTCCCAGTCCGCAGACGCACCCAGCTTTTTGAGCTGGTTGATGATTTTTCCACCGTACTCCTCCTTCCACGCCCAAGCATGCTTCAGAAACTCTTCCCGGCCGATCTCATCCTTGTCGATTCCCTGTTCCTTCAGCTTCGCAATGACTTTTACCTCCGTAGCGATGGCCGCATGATCCGTACCCGGCTGCCACAGCGCCTCGTAGCCCTGCATCCTCTTAAAACGGATCAGAATATCCTGCATCGTTTCATCCAGCGCATGTCCCATGTGGAGCTGTCCCGTAACATTTGGCGGCGGGATAACAATAGTAAACGGTTTTTTGTCGGGATTCGGTTTGGCGTGGAAATATTTCTTGTCCAGCCATTTCTGATAAAGACGGTCCTCCAGCCCCTTCGGGTCGTAGGTCTTGGCAAGTTCTTTGCTCATGATTTTCCTCCTGTTCTGCGAAATACTCTGTGCCGGACGACACAGTTTTCTTTTTAAGCCGTGCCCACCTCCAAAATGCTCCGCATTTTCTCGGTCGCGGGCTTTCGCGCCTCACTGCCGTATGGCACGGCTCAATGTTTTCGCGAAAAATAAACGCCCCTTGCACAATGTGCAAAGGGCGAATGTCTCGCGGTACCACCTTTTCTTACAGACTGCGCTTCTCTTCAAGACCTCGGAACCTATCCGTATCCGCACTGCCTGTATCTCTTCCTTCTGTAACGGGAATTCCCGGAACGGCCTACACACCCGCTGCCCTCTATAACCCGTCCTGCGTTCTGAAATCCGGTCTATACAGGTATCTGGCTTCAGCCACTCAGTTCGAAAGCTACCTTCCGCCCCCGCTTTCCCGGACGGCCTTTCAGCCGGTGAACCGTCCTCTCTTTTGGCGCGCAGCGCGTACTCCTCTTTCTCATTACCTTTTTCTGATGTTTTTTATCTTAACGAAAGCACGGCGTTTTGTCAAGCGGCTCTTTCGCTGTTTCTTCAAATTCCTCTTTCGCTGTTTCTTCAAATTCCTCCTTCGATGCCATGGTTCTTCTCTCCTTCTGTTTTCCTGCGTTCTTCCCTTTTTACCCATTCTGTAAAAGCATATTCATAAACACCCTTATTGCTTTAAAATATTTTTCCAATTCCACGCATTCATTCGGCTTATGAGCCATAACCGGATCACCCGGCCCAAACAAGAGTACCTCTGCCTCCGGCAAATTCCGGGCAAGGATTGACGCATCTGTAAAAAAATTGATTCCGGTGCTTTCTACCCGAAGCCCCTCCTGTTCCATACTTTTACGTATTTTCTTTATAAGAAATGCCTCTGTCCCGATTTCGATTGCCCGCCGGTTGTTCTTTATCAAAATCTCCGCCTGAAGCTGTCCTTTACAAGACTGTTCTTCTTTTGAAATTATCTGCTTTGCTTTATTCAGGACCATCCTCTCCGTCAAACCCGGGGTGATACGAATATCCATTAATACCGTACAGGTTTCAGGGATCATATTCGGCGCCGTACCTCCTGTGATCTTTGTAATATTGGCGGTGGAGTCTCCCAAAAGCCCATGAGAAAATGTTTCCACATATTGCTTTATTTTTTCTGCAATATGCCAGGCATGCTCCACTGCGCTGCAGCCCTGTTTCGGATAAGCGCCGTGACTGGTCTTTCCATGGATCTGCAACTCCAGCCAGATACATCCTTTCTGCGCCATCCCCAATTTCAGTCCTGTGGGCTCGCTGATTAGTATTCTTGAGCAGCCTGCTGTCAGTTTCTGTCTGCACACAAACTCCGCCCCCAGACCGGATTTCTCTTCGTCGCATGTTCCGATAAAGAGAATCGTATTCTCCGGCTTTTTCCCCGTCCGGTAAAATTCACAGAGAGCATAAACCATGGCGCAAAGGCCGCTCTTCATGTCGCTGGCTCCCCGGCCGTAAAGAACTCCATGTTCCAGAACCGGTTCAGCCGGATCTGTCTTCCAATCCTGCAGCGACCCATACGGAACCGTATCCAGATGTCCGTTCCAGATAACCGGTTTCCCGGAAGTCTCCCCCTCCAAAACCGCTGTGACATTTGCGTGGGTCTCATCCAGCCTGTCTACTTTTGCCGAAACTCCTGCTATCCGAAAATACTCACAGAGGTATTCTGCCACCTTTCCTTCATCATTCTGCCCGTTCACGCTGGGAATTGCCATTACATTTTTTAAAAGCTGTACCGCTTCCTGTTCATTCATTTTGCCGACCTCCTGTTTTCTGGTCTCTATTAAATATCCTTTTCCACGAAACCGTTCTATTTGATACGCAAATCCAAAGCGTCTGTAGCAAAATAGCGTCTGTACACAGAAGCAACACTGTTTCCGCATACCGACGCTATCATTCCGCTAATTTCGGTCCATCACTGATTTTCTTTCTATCAATTCTGTTTCAAAAATGATACGCTCCTCCTGATTTTCATTGCCGACTTCTTTATTGATAATTTTCCGCGCCGCGACCCGCCCAAGCTGCTCCGTCGGCTGTTTGATTGTTGTCAGAGGTACGCTAAGGAATTCGTCCACAAATATATCATCGTATCCAATGATTGACAAATCTTCCGGGATCCGAATTCCCTGGGCCTGCAGCCATTTCATGGCCCCGATAGCCATCATATCATTAAAAAAGAAAACTGCATCAACATGAAGTCCTTTCCGAAACAAAACATCAATCGCCTGCTCGCCACTCTCAAAAGTATACTTTCCCTCCACAACCAAATCCGGATTATACGGGATTTCAAATTCATCCAGAGCTTTGATATATCCCTCCAGACGCTGCTGAGAGTCGATCAGATTCGAAGGTCCTGTAATACAGGCAATATTCCGGTGTCCAAGCTTCAGCAGGTAATTTACAGCCTGATATCCTCCCAGAACATGGTCTACACAAACAATCCCAGCCTGCTTCGTCTCTATGTACCGGTCTACCAGGATATATGGAATCCTTTCATGATTCATAAAATCAATACATTCCTGAACCATTTCAGCCGTAGATTCAGATGCCATACCCAGGATGATGCCGCTGACACCCTTATCCGCCAGCATCCGAAGATTCTGCATATCCTTTGAATGCTTATCATTAGAATTACACAGGATCACATTCCAGTTGTACTTCTGGCATTCATCCTCTACCCCCTTTGCAAGAGATGAGAAGAAAGCATTTCGTATATCAGAAACCGCCAGGCCTATCGTATCCGTCGAGCCTTTCACAAGGCTGACCGCCACCAGATTGGGCCGATAATTCAGCTTTTCCGCTGTATCCAGAATCAGCTTCCGATTTTCCTTTGATACACGGCAGGGTCTGTCATTCAGCACCTGTGAAACAATTGTGATTGACAGATTTGTCGCATCTGCGACCTGTTTCAGTGTGACTCTCATTTTGCTACCTTCAGAACTTTAGCGCACCAGATAATCAATCATATTTTTGAATAATACATCATAACATTTCCAATTACAGAATTCAGGCGGTGCCCAATGAGGCGCACAATCTGTTGCGAAAATTCCGCTTCTTCCTTTTCCATAGTCTGCAAACGCAATGAACGGGTCACCGCAAATCTCGGCTACCAGTTCTGCCTCTGGCTTCAGAACACTTGTATTATATCCTAACACATTTGGCCAGTCTTTTTCAATACCTTTCATTACCGGATGATCTTCCTTTACTGTCACCGGAACAACACCCTCACAGTGCTCCATACGATCATCATACGGATACAATTGTACTGGCAGAACATCCTGTACAGCAGTATGGCACCATTTTCCCTGACCGCCGATTCCTGAGAATGTCATATACCCCCCGATCATCAGCAGGCTTCCGCCCTGCAATACATATTCCTTCAGCAAACTGCAACGATTCGGCATTTTTACGCTGGCTGCAAAGGTTTGCGGCGGAATCAGCAGTGTATCCGCGCCTATATCCGACAAGATGATACACTCATACTGCTGCAATTCTTCCAGGGTAAAGGGGAATTTTTCTGCCGCATCATGATTCGGAAGATATACCAGCTCATAGCCGGCTCTCTCAATTGCCTTGTCGATCCATCCCAGTCCCGTTTCATATTTTGAAGAAAAGAAACTGTTGAAGCCTTTTACTTCCATCATAGTCGCTGACCAGGACTCACCTGCCAGCAATACTTTTTTTGCCATAACTTAACCTCCAAACTTAATTTGTATTCACTTTTTCTACCAGCTGGTTCATCACATTATTCACCACAATAGATACAACCAAAATAACTCCGGTGATTGCCAGAATCCAGATAGAATTGATGCCTGCCATCTGCAGACCGGACTTCAGCATCGTAATGAGAACGGTGGCTACAATTACACCGCTCAAATGGCCGCGGCCGCCTTCTACTGCAGAGATACCTCCAAGCATGGCCACCGTTATCGCATTCATTTCCATTCCGCTTCCGGCGTCTGCTCTGGCCGTCATCAGCCAGGAACAGTTGATAATCGCACTGAAGGCGGTCAACACACCTGCCAATACAAACACAAAGAAAATCGTCTGCTTAGTTTTGACGGCCGCAAATTTTGCAGCCTCTGCATTGTCACCGGTAAGATAAATATTGCGGCCGAATCTTGTCTTATATATCAGAAACAGAACCACAATAAGCACTGGAATGACCATAAACAGGATCTGGTTCGGAACACCAAAGGTCATTTCCAGGGACAGCCACTTAAAGCTCTCCGGAAAACCGGATATTGCAACACCATTCGTAACATACAGCGCCAGAGAAGCAAAAACGTACTGCGTACCCAGAGTTGCAATCAGAGACGGCATATTAAAAAGTCCCACCAGAATTCCATTTACCGCACCCAACAATGCGCCCGCTGCCAGCGTGATTAAAATAGCGGCCAACAGACTGCCTGTCTTCTGGTAAGTCAGGCCGAGGATTACGCAGCACAGGCTCATAATCGAACCAATCGAAATATCAATTCCCCCGGGAATTACCATAATAACTAGGGCTTCTCCTACTGCCATTAAAAACAGGGTCGCTCCGAATTGCAAAATTTCGATCAAATTGTTCACCTTTGCGAATTCCGGGTTCAGAGCCGACAAAATTGCGATTTCAATTATCAGAAGGAATACGAGGAATTTGGCACGGCTCTTTGCCAAAGGAAGAATCACTTTTTTCATCATGCAGCTCCTTTCTCAGCAGGCTTTGCAGATCTTCGCATCGCACTGACTGAATCAAACAGTACGCAGATAATCATCAGCATACCGACGAAGAAATTCTCCAGAAGAGACGGAATGCCCATAATAACAATACCGTTTTTCAGAAATCCAATGAAAAACACACCCGCCAGTGTACCGATTACAGACCCTCTGGTACCGCTTCCTTTCGCTCCAATACCGCCAATCGTAACTGCTGCAATACACTGTATCGCCGTATTTGTACCAATCGTCATTTCAACGCTTCCCATCCGAGCGATATATAAAAGTCCCGTCAATCCTGCCAAAGCACCCGTCAGACAATACGAGCCAAACCGAATTCTGGCCACGTTGATGCCGCTCAGCACAGCAGCCTCTTCGTTACAGCCAATCGCATAAATATGACGCCCGTATTTTCTGTACATAAATATGTAATAGAAAACAGCGTAAACAAGTAACACCAGGAACAGAAGCACCGGAATACCTGCCACTTTTGCGGTGGTAATTCCACGGAAAGAAGGTTTCAGGCTGGTCATCCACTTGCCGCCCAAGAGTCCAAAAATAACCGCTTTCCAAACGTTACCGGTCGCTAAGGTAGTCAACATATCCGGAATATGTAATTTTGAAATAATCAGCCCGTTTACTGCTCCTACCAAAATGCCAATTGCAGCCGCTGCCGGAATTATCAATAACGTACTTATTCCTGCCATAATCATATATCCTACCACAACCGCAACAACTCCCATAACAGCACCTACTGAAAGATCAATACCTCCCAACAGCATGACAATGGTCATACCAATACTGATGATTGCCACCTCGGAGTTATTCTGCACGACGCGGATAAAATTGTTTACATTCGCAAAATTCGGTACAAAGATGGAAAACAAAATAATTTCAGCTACCAGAAGGGCGATAGCAAAGCCTTCTCGTTTAGTAGGATGCGGAATATACTTTTTGAACATGATTATCCTTCCTTTCCCTCCTCTTCTTCACACATGCACCAGTCCATGATTGTAGACGCAATGACCTTTGCACACAGAATATATTCCGGAATCTCGATTCTCTCATCCGACTGATGGCAAAGTTTTTCATCCCCAGGTCCCATGATCAGCGTCGGGATCCCTACATTGCAGAACCATCCCATATCTGCATGAGCACAGCTCCCTGCTACGGTTGTTTCCGGATACAGATCGGTAAGACAATTTTTTGTTACTTTGAAAAAGTCTTCCGTGTCAAAGGTCTCCCCGCAGTCCGCATCAAGGATCCACTCAATCCTCGGCGGATTTTCTTTCAGATACGGATCTGTCTGTGCAACTGCATAAACGAAATCTTCTATTTCTTTCTTGATCTTGCTTCCCAGGCCGTTCTCATCCTTATCCTGGGGCAGATACTGTGCATCAAAAGTCAGCTCTGCATGATTTGCAAAAGTGGTCGGATATTCCCCAGCTTCAAATTGTGCAAAATAAACCTGACACGGAATCGGAAGATATTTGTGTCCCTTTGTGCGGCTCCAGTTTGCATTAAAGTCCTTGAAATGCTCCAGGAGATAAGCCGCTTTGTCAATGGCATCCACAGCGCCGCCTTTTCTCCAGTCCTCCCGCTTCAGCTCAATGTGCCCGGCCTGTCCTTCTATGATAATCTTTCCCCAGAGAATACCTCTGCAAAGCGGTGCAAGCTTCATATGGGTCGGCTCTGTGATGATACAGCCGTCTGCCCGGTAACCCTTTGCCACCAGCGCCAGCGTACCCATACCTCCGGCCTCTTCATCCACTACTGTTCCAATTTTCACATCACCCTTCAGGCGGATGCCAGATTCCTGAATCGCCTTCATAGCTATTGTCATGGCGGCAATTCCGCCCTTCATATCGCAGGTGCCCCGGCCATAAATCGTATCGCCTACTTGGTCCGCCGAAAACGGATCATGGCTCCACTTTGAACCTGTCTGCACCACATCCATATGCCCGGAAAGCATAATGGAACGGCCGTCCCCAGCGCCCTTCAGCTCACCATACAGATTGGGACGGTCCTCGAAGGTGTGCTCGGCCATATATCCGGCCTTGTCCTTATAAGCAATCAGCTCCTGGGCATCCGGATAAGAAAGCTCTGTGACAAATCCCATCTCTTCTATATATTTCTGCAAATACCGCTGTGCGTCGCCCTCACCCTTCAATACTTCTTCATCATCAAAATAAGGATTTACGCTGGGAATTTTGATAAGGTTTTTCAGCAGATCCGCCGCTTCAACTGTATGCTCATCCAGCCATTTATAAACTTTATTCTTATCAGCCATACTCTCTCCTTACTCTGCCACTTCGCACCAGTCCATGATAATGGAGGCAATCATTTTCGTGCAGGTTATCATATCTTCTATCGTGACAAATTCATCCGAATGATGCGCCAGCCTTGGGTTTCCGGGGCCTATATTAATAGTAGGGATCCCTACATTACAGAACCAGCCCATGTCAGTATGGAATCCAATCCCCTCTATCCCGCTTTCCGGATGTACTTCTCTGGCGCTTTTTACTACTTGTTGGAAAAACGGCTGGTCATCCAGTGTCTCGCCGCAGTCAGCGTCAATCATCCACTCAATATAAGGCGGATTTTCCCGCAGCCAGTCATCCGTCTGTGCCACCGCTGCCACAAAATCTTCCAGTTCTTTTTTTACTTTGCTTCCCAGTCCGTTTTCATCCTTTTCCCTCGGAAGATACTGTGCATCAAATACGATCTCTGCATGGTTGGCAAAAGTCGTTGGGTACTCTCCTGCATGGAACTCTGCCAGATTAACCTCGCAGGGCAGCGTCATATATTTATGCGTTTTTGTAATCGCCCAATCCTGATTGAGATTCTTGATCGCCCGCAAATATTTAAGTCCCTTTTCAATGGCATCTACTGCTCCGCCTTCCCGCCAGTCGCCCTGTTTCAGTTCGATATGTCCGGCCCTTCCTTCAATGACAATTTTGCCCCAAAGAATCCCCCGGCACAGCGGTGCAATCTGCAGGTCAGTAGGTTCTGTGATCAGACATGCATCCGCCCGGTTTCCTGCGGCCATCAACGCCAGCGTACCCATGCCTCCGGCTTCTTCATCCACCACCGTGCCGATCTTTACATCACCTTTTAACTTCAGCCCGGCGCCCTGAATAGCCTTGACAGCCATTGTCATAGCCGCATCTCCGCCCTTCATGTCCACTGCTCCACGTCCGTAGATTTTTCCGTCGGCAACAGTTCCTCCGAAGGGATCATACGTCCATTTTGTTCCCCGCTGTACTACATCAATATGGCCGGAAAGCAGAATAGATTTCCCTCCGCCTTCTCCGACAAGTACGCCTATAAGATTCGGTCGGTCTTCAAATTTGTGATCCGCGTAATATCCCGGTTTGCCCTCATATTCTTTCAATTCCTCTGCATTCGGATACTGAAACTCTGTTTTCATCCCCATCGCATCAAGATGCTTCCGAAGTACTGCCTGTGTCAGTCCTTCCTTCTTGTAGCAATCTTCTTCATCAAAATAGGCATTGACACTGGGAGCCTGAATCAGCTCCTGAAGAAGCTTTACCACCTCGTCCTGATGCTGATCAATCCAGTCATAGACCTTTTGCTTGTTGTCCATAAAACCACCTCACATCTTCTTAGTCGTCCAGGTTCAGCGCATATTTCAGAATATTCTTTTCCGTCGCGTTTTCCCTGTCAAAATGAGCCGTGATCACGCCGTTATGCATTGCGATCACTTCATCGCTGAGTGCCATAACCTCCGGCAAATCGGAAGAAATCAGTATAACTGCTACTCCCTGCTGCGCCAGTCCCATAATATATTTGTGAATCTCTGTCTTCGTTGCGACGTCAATACCTCTCGTCGGCTCATCCAGAATGATGACCTTCGGCTCCTCCAGAAGCCATCTGCAAAGCAGTACCTTCTGCTGTCCGCCGCCGCTGAGCATCATAATCATGTCTTCCTGAGACTCTACTTTTATACTGTATTTATCAATATTGTCCTGAACTGCCTGCCGCTCCTTTTTGCTGTTCATAACGCCCAGACGATTAGAAAGGATACTCAAAAACGAAGCGCTCATATTTTTCCGAACATCATGAGCCGCAAATAATCCCTGGGTACCGCGATCCTCCGGGACGTAGAATATCCTGCGGTTTACCGCCTGCTGCGTCGTAATGTGACTGATGTCCTCATTTTCAAATATAATCGTACCCTTTTCTGCATTTGTTTCCCCAAATATTGCCCGGGCCATCTCAGATCTGCCGGAACCAACCAACCCATAGAAGCCCAGTACCTCTCCTGGTCTTAACGTAAAGCTGATGTCTTTATATGTAGTTCCATAAGTGAGACCCTCTACTTTCAGGATCTCATCATTTTTCATATAATCTCTCGGTATATAAATGTTACGGTTAATTTTTCTTCCGGACATCGCCTCGATTACGTTCTCTTCTGTAGCCTCTGCGGCCTTCATCCTGCCGGTCACACATCCGTCCCGCAGAATAATAATGTCATCGGAAATCCGCAGAATCTCCGGCACACGATGGCTGATATAAAGAATGCTTACCCCCTTTGCCTTTAGATCAAATATGATCTGAAACAGCTTCTCAGATTCTGCATAGCTCAGAATCGAAGTCGGCTCATCTAAAATCAGGATCTTGCACTGACGGAATACGCCTCTGGCGATCAGAACAAGCTGCTGATTACCTATGGATAATCTTCCCATCGGAACAGACAGGATGTCCTCACTCAAATCCACCATTTTCAATGCTTCTACAGCCTGTGCATACATCTCATTCCATTTAATTCCGCTTTTATCAGAAATCTCGTTACCCATAAATATATTTTCCAGCACAGACATATCGGCAAATACATTTGGTTCCTGATAAACAATAGAAATTCCTGCCGCTGTCGCATCCAGAGGTGAATTTAACGCCAGCTTTTTACCTTCAAGATAAATATCGCCCGTATCGTTTTTGTATGCTCCGGCAATAATTTTCATCAGAGTCGATTTACCGGCCCCGTTCTCCCCCATCACCGAGAGGATTTCTCCTTTTCTCAACCGGAAACTGACATTTGAAAGTGCATGGTTTCCACCAAAGGATTTATTTATTTCTTTTGCTTCCAAAATAATATTGTCTGCCATTTTTTCTTCCTCTTAAAAATTGGGCATCCCGACCCCAAATTTTCCTGTCAGGATGCCCTGTCACATAATGGTAAGTCTAAATTTTAGAAATCAAAATCATCTACATTTTCTGGAGTTATTATCAGAGGTTCGCCAAGAAGGAGAATTCCTTTTTCGGCGTTATAAGTCACTTCTTTATCAATCGCCTCAATATACTGACTCTCTTCAAATTCATTTCCAACTACTGCCTGATATCCAGCCCAACACGTCAGATATCCCAAGGCCTCTGCATCCCAGAGAACAGAAACCTGCATGATGCCGTCTTTCATATATTCATTCACAGTTGCCGGAGAACCATAACCTGTTACCTTTATTTCACCGGCCATCCCCGCCTGATCTACTGCCTGGCAAACGCCTGGAATTGTAGAAGAAGCAACACCTATAAGACCTTTCAAATCTGGATTAGCCGTCATCAGATCCTGTGCCTGCTGAAGTGCTTCTTCACTGCTTCCAGTTGGCGTATATTTTACATCCAAAATTTCAATATCGGGATAATTTTCTGCCGCATAATCCTGTATTGCTGCAATCCAAGCATTTAGGTTCGTTGCAGTAGCAACTCCTGAAACAATACCTACCTTTCCTTCTCCACCCATCTGCTGTGCCAGTTCCTCCATCAAAGTTTCGCCCAGTGCCACGTCATCTGCCTGTGCTACATAGAAATCTCTCGTGCTATCTGTTGCATCTGAATCAGAAGTAAAAGCAACGATTCCCGCCTCCTGTGCCTTCTCAATTGCCGGATTGGTAGCTGAGCTATCAATAACAGCAAGGCTGATTGCATCAACGCCGCGCCGGATCAGTGAATCAATCTGAGTTACCTGCAAATCAGCACCTTCTACGGTATCGCCCGCGTAAATCCACTCACAGCCAAGATCCTCTGCCGCTCTCTGTCCGCCCTCATCCATAGCAGTAAAGTATGGAATACCGATCAACTGCGGAACAAAAGCTACCTGAACAGTGTCTTCATCCGCCATTGCCACCATTGAGAAACAGGATGCAGCCATAGCTGCCGTCAACAAGATACTAACCACTTTCTTTTTCATACTGAATCCTCCTTACTTTTGAATAAATTTATCTTAATCCTCATGGATTAGATTTAATGATAAAACGTTTTATCATTTGATAAAATTAAAAGGCGCTACGAGCTGCGCTGCTTTCTTTGCGTCTTCCTATAGATTTTCTTTATTTTTCTTTATATATTTATTTTAGTAAGATTATATATTAGATAAAACGTTTTGTCAATATGTTTTTTCTGTATATATTTCTTTTTATCAGAATTTTCCAGGAATTTTTGTTTGACTTTGCAGACTACATCATGCACTGCCGTCTTTAGAAGTTAACACCATATTCTTTAGGAGCAAATTTTATTGCATAACACCTATAACGGCCTTTAAATAAGGGCACTGAAAAAGACACGTTTTCAATAAGCAAAGCGTGTCTTTTTTTAGATTTCAATTCCCAAAACGGTAAAACAACTAATGACAAAATAAAAATACCGGGCATTAACTCGGTATTACCGTTACAATTCTCTTCATATTTACGACAATGGCAGTAAAGTATGCCTGTAATCGCATAGCAGCTAAACCCACGGAATCTGCTCTTTGAAACCCGTGAGCTGTTTTCATTTCCCCGCTCTTTTCTTCAATTCGATGTCTGATATCAAGCTTCTTCTTGAAAATTTCACTGCTTTCAAACTCTAGTCGCGCTTTGTGATATGCGTTCGGCTGAGTTATATTATATGTATGTGTTTTTGACTTTCCAACTTTGCATTGTTCATGAAGAGGACATTTGGCGCAGATTTTAGCTGAGAAGCAGTATTTTTCATATGTATTTCCATTAGAAGCTTTTTTGTAATCTGCCCGCATTGCCAGATGTCCTGCCGGACATTGAAGCATATGTGCATCTTTGCTGTAGCTGAAACCTTCTTCCAACTTAGTATTAGCTGCTGCCGCTACTGCTGAATTTGTTCTGGCATATAAAGTAACGGCTTCTTTCTCACACACTTCAAGATTCTCATCGCTGACATATGCCATATCTCCAATTACTTCTTTTACGTCTGCACCATTTTCCTTGCTTTTTCTAATAAGTTCTGGAAGTTGTATTCCATCTGGCTTTGCTCCATCTGTAACCTTAATTCCAGTAATCATTCGATCTTCACTCATGGCGATGTGTGTTTTGTATCCAAAAATTTCTTTGTTGGGGTTTTGTGTCCGAAACGCGCATCCTCGTCATCCTTAGAACGGATTTTTCTGATCTGGTCAGTATCCAACAGTTCTTTGATCCGTCCATACATTTTTTGTATTTCTTCGTTGCCGCTTTGCTCAACGCCATCTTGAATATTTGCCAACAACTCGTATGTATAGGCTATCTCCTCGGAAATATCTGCCTCCCATGATGGTTTGTTTGGAAATTTCTCAGACAAATCGTATGCATATTTATATATTTCTTTCCTGAGATTTTTTGTCAATTCCCGCAATACTTGCGGCACGCTTTTGGGCCTGACTGCCGCTTCAACATGTGTCGCATCCACGATGATAGTTCCAGATTTGATCAGCCCTTTCTGAATTGCCTGCTGGATTGTCTCTTTGAGCATATCTTCTAATATATCTTCTGTTATCCGGGTTTTCCTGAATTTTGTCAAAAGGCTGGGGGCAATCATCTTATCCTCCGGAGACAAGCCAAGGAAATATTTATATGCCATATCTGTTTGTGCACTTGAGATAAGGCGCTCATCTGAAAGATCATACAGTTTCTTCAAAAACAACAGTTTAAACATCATTTCCGGTTCCTTTGCCGGATGCCCGAAACGTTCGCAATACTGCTTACGAAGCATAGGATTTACAAAGCTGAAATCAATGTTGTCCTTCAACTTCCTCAATATATGATTTTTCGGTATAATCGCATCATAAAGTCCCTGATACTGGGATAAGTCCAATGTCATCTGCGTATTATCTTTCAGCATTTTCATCCCACCTTTCCATATGATTATTATACCTGCATGAAACAGAAAAAGCCAGTTCTGCGTATGCAGATCTGACTTTTTCAGTGTCCTTGAATTATAAAGCATTCCAGAGTTATTCCTGAACTTTCATAGAATTATTTTATACAATTCATAATTACACTTATCATCATTTCTTTCTCTTTTGGATTTGATTCTGCAATCATAATAGTAAGTGCCACAAGAGTATGATCATCAATTAACTTTTCTCCATTCTGAAACAACACACCATTTTTGTCTAAAAAATACAAAAACATGGTTGCCGCAATCCGCTTATTTCCATCAGAAAAACTGTGATTTTTCGTGACAAAATATAATAAATTTGCTGCCTTTTCTTCCAAAGTGGGATACAAATCTTTCCCAGCAAAGCTTTGGTAAATTGCACTAATACTTCCTTTGAAAGAATCATCCTTTTCATTCCCAAATAAAGAACTACTGTTTCCAAATTTCATATTATCAATTATTTTTCTACATTCCTCATAAGTCAGAATATACGTTGCCTTATTTCCCTTTGGTCGTATCATATTCTGATGATCGTAGGCATCCAACAGTTCCAATGCTTGACTATATCTTTCTACCACTGTCAGCACCTGCTTAGTGTCTAGACTATTCTCTACTCTTTTCATAACTCGTATTACCTCATTTAACTGATTCATACGGTTATGATTCACTGCATAACCCTTGATTATGTATTCTTTCAACACAGAATTTGCCCATTTTCTGAAAGCGACCCCTCGTTTAGATTTTACTCTATATCCTACTGATATAATTACATCTAAATTATAATATTTAGGCGGTCTGAAAGCTTTATTTTCACTTCTGTCGAAAATTTCGACAGAAGTGTTTTTGTCTAATTCACCTTCTTTAAATATATTACCAATATGATATGTTATAGAAGAACGTGCGGTATCAAATAATACAGACATCTGTTCTTGTGTCAGCCATACGGTTTCCTGATCTGGAGTAATTGGAACCTCCAATTCTATTTTATCATCTGTAAAAAGTACAATTTCATTTTCACTCATATACTTCTCTTCTGCAAATATCATATCTAACTGTTTCTGTTTTTTCTGATTTCTGATGTGCCTATCTATAATTCCATATTAAATTTACTGCAATCCTTACCCATGACTGTCTGTAAGCCTTTATTCTTCAGTGTTTCTTCAACAATCCTTAGACATCCTACATTTTACAAGGAATCCTGGCATTTCACCCCCGGCTCATTCCGCAGTCAGTATCTCCTGCACCTTTGCCGGAGAAAACCCTGTCTGCTCTGCAATTTTTTCCATTGAATTTCCCTGAGCCTTCAGCTTCCAAACCTGTTTTTCACCTTCCAGCGTCTTTATTTTATATTCCAGAATATCCACGTCCAGTATCAGTGCTTCCTCCGCCATCTGATTCACTCCTTCTTTTTCCAGCTCCTCATATTCCTGATAAATATGATGATACAGCCGCAGGGTCAGCTGCGCCAATTTGGCGGCCTCCGTCTGCGTAATGTTCCCTGCATCCAGGTTTCTGTTAATTGAATCCAGTATATCATGGCGAATGAGCTTTTTCAACGCTTCGATATTTTCCTGCGTTCTTTCCTTTTCAATTGTACGCCGCAGCCGCAGAAGCTGAAACGGCAAAAGAATGGTCAGCTTCTTCTGCTCCAGCTCCTCCAGGGACTTTTTTAGATATTTAAATACAGGAACGCTGTAAACAAACGCATCTTTCTTTCCAAATTGAATATGGATCCTGTATTCATCTGGAAAATTCTCCCGGTCATAAAGATAAACAACCATAGGTTCTGGAAAAACCAGCGTATCAGACCTGCCGTGACTGCTCAATGCATAATGAAATCCATACTCAAACAGCCGCAAAATAATATCGCCATCCTTTGTCATCTGAAATTCAATATGATAGCTGTGCTGATCATTGATCGTGATAATCGTATCGGCCAAAGTGCGCTTCAGTTCATTATCTACGTTCTCAGTCCAGCGGTACGTCACCTTACTTTCTGATGAATATTCTGTGCCATAAAGTCCATTAATTAAATGTACTGTGCATTTCGCAGAAAGCGAGATACAGCGTTTGGCAATACGGTCATAAATATCACGTATTTTTCCCATAGGATGTTTGACCCTTCCATCCCTCTCCGCGTTCTTTAAATCCCATTTCAATGTTGTTTATATATCTCATATTATATATAATTCTTTTTTATTTTGTCAAGCTGTACACATAGCTTTACAAAAATGATAGAAACGTATTTTCACCTACATGATACGACTGCTTTTATTCTCAGATTCACGATCTTTCAAACCGCTCAAACGCCCTTCTGGAATACATTGAAATCGCCAGCGCCAACCCAGCAGCACCAAACATGACTATCCAGGCTTTCCTACTGCAAACGTCAAATAAAACTCCGTAAACCGCCTGCCCCAACGGAGCCGCGCAGTTCGCCGCGGCCAGGATAAACGCCATGATCTTTCCTACCAGATGCGGCGGCGTCTGCTGCTGTATGACCGTACATATCTGCACTGTAAATACTGTGGAAGATGCCATGGCAAGAAAACACAGAACCGTAATTATTCGGAATCCCCATGCCGCCGGAACGCCATCCAGCAATGCGGCCCCCATCAGGGCAGCCGTTCCGGAGCACAGAAATAAAATCCAATGGCATTTTCGGAAGGTAAACCGCTCTCCCAGCACGCCTCCCAGAAGCCCGCCGAAGAGGCCGCCAAGCCCCATGGCCCCCTGGGTGATCCCAAGCTGTGCATCGCTCATCCCCAGCACCTGCACCACCATAACCGGAATGCCCACAACCAGGGCGGAGGAAAGCACCAGATTAAACAGCGCCAGGACGATGACCACCGATATGAGTTCGGTTCTCTCCTTCCGTATGTAATTCCAGCTTTCCAGCAGGTCCGCCCTTATAACTGTAAAAATTCCCTCACTGGTTTTCTTCCTCTGATACGGGATACGGATAAAAAGCTCCATGACCGCCGAACTGAAGAAACAGCCTATACTGATAAATAGGATCGGATCAATTCCTCCTATGCCGAACAGTCCTCCGCCGATCACCGGCCCGAGAAGCCCCGCCAGCGTATTCACCATATTGATTACCGCGTTTCCCTGCATGATTTGTTCCCGCTGCACCAGCAACGGGATACTGGCCTGCACCGCCGGCTCATAAGCGCCGGAAATACCGTATAAGATCATCAGACAAACAATCATCAACGGAACCAGCGGCAGTTTTCCGTGAAGCAGGTAAAAAACGAGTACCAGACCTGCCGTGGCAAAATCGAGACCCGCCATAATATTTCTTTTGTTGACCCGGTCAGCCAGCACTCCTCCTGCCAGCGAAAAGAAAATCATAGGGATAAAAGAGCAGGCGCTTACCATACCGAATAATCCTGAAGAACCGGTTTCCCGGAGCAGATAAAGCGGCAGCGCAAAACGCAGCACCCCATTGCCGAAAAGGGAGATGATCTGTCCGATCACCACCAGGGTAAAATCCCTTCGAAATAATCTTTGTTTTTCTGTATTCATCCGTATCCTCCCTTTATTTTAATACCGACCGTCGGTTTGTATGTCTTCCAAAAAAATCGCCATACAAATTTGAAATATATCTGAGAGTTATTCCCAAAAAGAAATACTCCCTGTGCGCCTTCAAACCTGTATCACGTTTTTCCTGATGATATGGCAGAGTTGGATCCTCTTTCACTCTTTCGCATGCTGTTTTTGTATCATAATGCCGGCCTCCACCATAGCCTCGGTCAATTCCTCATCCATGACCTCAAAGCCAAACTGCCGGGTGATCTGATTGAACACCGCACAGCGCGCTCTTATCTCCTCCGGAGCGGAGGGCCTAAGCAGCGGATGCAGCCACACATCAGAGAGCATAATAAGTACCTCTGCCACTTCCTTCGGATGCTCCGCCTGAATCGAACCGTCCGCAATCCCTTCCTTCAGTATCGGCTCTATATAATACGGAACCGATTCCTCAAAAATACTGCGGATATGTATCGCTAAAAACTTCGGATTATCCAGGAGATACGAAACCATCTTCAGCATTTTCTTCTGGTTCGCATCCTGCAGCGCAGTCCGGTACATCGCCTTGATTTTCTGCGCTCCGTTCAGACTCCTGTCATCCCGGATCTTTCCCAGCTCCCTTCCATTCTCATCACCGATGCACTCGCACATTTTGATAAAAATCTCTTCCTTAGAAGCGAAATGATGATAGATCGCTCCCTTTGACAGCTTCGTCGCATCAATAATATCCTGAATCGACGTTTTTTCATACCCTTTTTCCGAAAACAGTCTTGCCGCTGCAGCTAAAATAGCATTGACTGTTTCTTCTGGATGCTTGTTTCTTGCCATACTGCCCTCCACCTATACAGACCGTTGGTCTGTATCTATAATAGCATGTTAAAAATCTGCTGTCAATCCTTTCCCAACCCTGCTGCCGGCACTTTCCTACTTCTCCTAACGCTTCTCCACTTCCGCCAGCACTTCCCCGATTCTGCTAACGCTTCTCCACTTCCTGCTTGACAGTCTGCCCCTGCGATGATAGTATACATTGTGAACTTTTTGGTCATCTATAATCAGAAACTACTATAACGTCTGGGGTGGCGCAGAATATGTGATGCGGAAATCCGCCGGAAGTATTCTGCGGCACTCCGTCTTATGCGAGGAAACCTATCTTATGGAAAACAGAACAGAACAGCTTTTAAAAGCCTGGCTTCGGCTGTCCATCGGCATAAACAATGAACGTCTGGTCTCCGGCATGCCTTACAACGAATCCTTGATCTGCTCCATCCTGTACTGTAACATGATGGAGCATCCCGGAACAGAATTGACCGCCACCGATCTTTGCAGCAAGACCCGTATGCTGAAGTCTCAGATGAACCGTACCTTAAACTGTATGGAAAAGAAAAACATCATTGTGAAGGAGCGTTCTGCAAAGGACAAACGAAAAATTTTTATCCGGCTTGATCTGGCGCAGATTGAAATTTATCAGGAACAGCACCGGAAAATTTTAGATATTGTCAGCTCTATCATAGATGAAATCGGAATTGATACAGCGGATGAAGCGATCCGGATCTGTAATTTAGTGGCCGACACTGCAGCGGAGGTAATAAAATGATTCGAATTTTGGTAGACTCATCTTCAGATTATACAGTCGAGGAGATAAAAGAAAAAAACATAGAACTGGTTCACATCCGTATTACCCTGGGAGAAAAAACGTACATCGACGGTTATGACCTGGGGCGGGACGAATTTTATGAAATATTACAGAACAGCAAAGATTTTCCCCAGACCTCCCAGCCTTCTCCCCAATCCTTTCTGGATATTTTCAAGGACGTCAAGGAAAAAGGAGACGAGCTTATCTGTATCCTGCTCTCCTCGGCTTTGAGCGGTACATACCAGAGCGCGGTTCTGGCAAAAAATATGACAGATTATGATTCCATCTATCTGATTGATTCTCTCTCTGCTACATATACGATCAAAGTAATGGCCGATTACGCATGCAGGCTTCGGGAAGACGGAAGCTCTGCCGCTGAGATTACCCGGAAGGTAGAAAACCTGAAATCCCGGGTGAAGGTACTGGCAGCCCTGGATACACTGGAATTTCTCGGCCGGGGCGGACGGATCAGCAAGGCTGCAGCGGCCATCGGAGACCTCGCCAATATCAAGCCCCTTATTACAATCAGCGAAGAGGGAAAGGTCGAAATCCTGGGGAAATGCCTCGGGAAGAATAAGGCTATTCACGCAATCCTCAAGCGTCTGGAGGAGCTCGGTATTGACCCTGATTTTCCTGTTTACCCGATTTATTCCTACGGGACAGAGAATTGCGCTGCCTTTGAAAAGAAACTGAACACGGCAGGTTATTCGACAAATGATATGCTGCAGATCGGCTCCACCATCGGGACACATATCGGCCCCGGGGCGTTTGGAATTATTTTTGTTGCTGCCAGTTGATCTCTGGCAGCAATTTATTTTTTAGTTACAGCGTCTCCAGCTCCGCCAGATACTCCTCGAACACATCCAGCGCCGCGTGCACCGGATCAGAGGAGGACATATCCACGCCGCAGATCTTCAGCAGATCAATCGGATCCATGGAGCTTCCGCCGCTCAGGAACTTTTTATATTTTTCTACGATTCCCGGCTCTCCCTTCAGGATCTTGCTGCTGATGGCAATGGCCGCTGCAAAGCCGGTGGAATACTGATACACATAAAACGGCGTATAAAAATGCGGAATTCTGGCCCACTCATAAGCGATCTGCGGGTCGGAAATCATATCCTCCCCAAAATACTTTTTATTCAGGTTCAGGTATATCTCACATATCTGCTCCGCGGTCAGCATACCGCCCTTTTCCACAATTCCGTGGGTAATCATCTCAAATTCGGCAAACATAGTCTGACGGTACATCGTCCCCTTAAACTGATCCAAGAAGTAATTGATCAGGTACTTCCGTTCCTCTGTATCCGTAGAGCTTTCCAGAAGATCATGAATCAGCAATGCCTCATTGCACGTAGACGCCACCTCCGCCACGAAAATCCGGTAGCCGGCATACAGATAGGGCTGCGCGTGGTCCGAATGCCAGGAATGCAGCGCGTGTCCCATCTCATGGGCCAGAGTAAATACGTCATTCAGCGTGCCGTGGAAATTCAGCAGCACATACGGATGCGTACCGTAGGCGCCCCAGGAATACGCGCCGGTGCGCTTTCCGCGGTTTTCGTAGACGTCTATCCAGCGGTTGTCAAAGCCCTCCTGCAAAAGCGCCAGGTAATCCTCCCCCAGAGGCGCCAGGCCGCGCTTTACGATCTGCTTCGCCTCATCAAAGGTATACGTTTTTTCCGGCATTTCCACCACGGGCACGTAAACGTCATACATGTGCAGCTCCTCCACGCCCAGCAGCTTTTTCCGAAGCTTTACGTAGCGGTGCATCAGCGGAAGACGTTCATTCATCGCCTGGACGAGCTTCTCATAAACGGGAACCGGAATCGCATTTTCATCCAGAGCCGCTTCCAGGGCATTCTTATAACGATGCTCCTTCGCAAAAAAATCAGCCTGCTTCAGATTTGCATAATAAGTGGCCGCCAGCGTATTGATAAACTGCTCATATACGGCATAAAAGCCTTCAAATGCATTTTTCCGCAGCGTCCGGTCCGGGCTTTGCAGGTGTGAAACAAAGGTTCCCACTGTCAAAGGCACCCGTTTCCCGTCTGCCCCTGACACCTCCGGGAAGCGAATATCCGCATTGTTAAACATCGAAAAAATATTGGAAGGCGCCTGCCCCAGCTCGCCGACCCGGGCCATCAAAGCCTCTGCCTCCGCATCCAGGATATGCACTCTCTTCCGGGTGATCTGGTCAACAAAGCGCCGGTATCCGCACAGCTCCCGGCATACTGCCGCACCGTCCTCTGCATCCCCGGTCTCTGCCACAAAATATCCCTCCAGCTTTTCCTCAGGAAGCGCCAGCAGCTCCGGCTCCATCCAGGAAGCCGCCTGGGACAGCTTCGTACCAAGAATCTGCATTTCACCGCTCATCTGCTGGTATTTCGCATTTGCCGTATCCTCGTGGTATTTCTGATTTGCATAAACGTACAGCTTTTCATAGGTTACAGAGGTCTTCGCATAAAGCTTCAGTATCTTCAAAAGCTGCTCCGGGCCCTGCGCCATAGCGCCCTGCATCCCTTCCAGCTCCTCCATGCACCCTTCCAGCGTCTTCACATCCTCCTGAAATGCCTCCTCTGTCGCATACAGATCCTGCATGTTCCAGGTATCCTCCACCTTCTGTTGTTCTCGTGTCATAATTTCATAGTTTTCCATATTTTGTCCTCCTTAAAAAAACGGCAGAATTCTCTCCACAATAAATACGGCACAGCACGCCACCAGCGCCACGGTAATCAGGCTTTTTTCTTTATAGGCCGCCGCCAGTGCCGCCGCAAAGCCTGCTGCTGCCGAAATGATGCTTTCCGTTGCCGACAGTATCGCCGGAAAAGTCATGGCGGCCAGGCAGGCATACGGAACATAATACAAAAAGGATTTGATATAGGGACTGGTAATCTCCCTTCGGATCAATGCCATAGGAAGCATTCGGATCAGATAGGTCACTCCCGCCATCACCAGTATATAAATATACACATTATGCGCCATCAGTATCCTCCTTTTCTTCTACCGGGCAAAAATATGCCGCCGCACCTGCAACCAGCACCGTCGTGATAATAATTACAAATCCAGAAGAAACCTTTTTCAGGACAGGCACCACCTCAAACAGGCTGCTGACCGCCATCGCCCCCAGCACGACCCCCAGCACGGCCCGTTCCTTTTTGGCAGCCGGAATAATCACGGCCAGGAACATGCCATAAATCGCCACACTCAGGGCGCTCACCATAAAAGCAGGAAGCAGGCTGCCGGAAACAGCCCCCGCCAGGGTTCCCAGCGTCCAGCCGGGAATCGCTGCGCACATAGCCCCGTAATTGTAGAAGGGGCTGATTTTTCCCGGCTGACTGGCGCTGACGCCAAAAATTTCATCGGTGATTCCAAACGCCACCAGATAGCGGTGGGCTCCCGGAACATCTCTTTGCATTTTCTGGGACAGCGAAAAGGACATCAGGCAATAGCGCAGATTGATAATCAGCTGAGTCAATGCCATTTCCCAGTAGGAGCCCGCTGACGCAATAATTTCAAGTCCGGCAAACTGCCCCGCGGAAGTCAGGTTCGTAAGGGAGATCAATACAGCCTGCCACGTGCTAAGCCCTCCCGAAACAGCCACGATGCCGAAGGTAAACGCCACCGCAAAATACCCAAGCCCAATGGGTATCCCATCCTTCAAACCCTTTTTAAAGCTCTCGCCGTCCATAACCTATCCTCCCATTTTCCTCTGAATCCTGACCGCATCCGGCATATCAGTCCTGTCTCTCTTCCCCGAATCCTGACCGCATCCGGGCATCTCAGGCCTACTCCTCTTCTTCATCATCCGCCGGCCTCCAAGCTTTTCCAAACCCTATGTCTTTAAACAGAGCCGCCAGACCTGTAATCTGCTTCAGGCGCAGTATTTCATCTTTATCCATTCCCAGATGCTTTGAAATCCATGCATCAGACCGTCCCAGGTCATGCAGCTCCTTCACGATATTGCTCATCAGATCTACATTGTGGCTTCCCCGGGCCCTGTTATGCCGGATCGTACTCGCCATCCTCTGATCCAGAGGCTTGTCGATCACGGAAACCGGCAGTAAGCCGTGTTCTCTCTCATAGATATCCCGGTGCTCCAGCATAACACGGTAACGGTGAAAACCATCCACAATGATATAACAATCCTCATCCTTATTGTGATAGCAGACGATCGGCATCGTGTACCCGTCCGCCCGGATGCTGTCATACAGCAGCTGCATTTCCGGCGGCGCCACCGCATTGGGATTGTATGTATTCGGCTTGATTTTTTCAATCGGCACAGCTCTTACATTGTAAACAGGGCTCTTAAACTCCATATTCAATCTCCTCTATGCTTTTGTATTTTTCCCGGATCAGGTCGATGCGCTTCTGCTGCTGCCGGTCCATTCCGAATCCCATGAAACGGCAGATATGATCATTTTTCAAGATGCAGTAGCACATCCGCTTCCAGCTCGGAATATCCTTCGTAGATTTAATATCATCCGTATGATCCGGGATTTTTCCCACAAACACCACTCTTGACTTTTTATTCAGGGTATAATTTGAAACACCGTTTCTCCGTATTTTATAGCCGTGCTCCTCCAGCTCCCGTATCGTGTCCTCGTCCAGTCCGCCGCCGGTCTCGTGCCAGAACTTGATGGATGTATTAAACTTTTTGACGTAATTGTTACGCAACCTGGCTGGCAGCGTATCCAGCAGAAATATCGTGTATTCCTTCCAGGTATATCCCTCCGGCAGCGTGACGTTCCGGTATCCCATCGCCTTTGTCCTGCCGTAAATCGAAGCAAAATTTGCCCCCTGCACTCTTCCCACCAGCTTCACCCATATCTCTGGGTCGATGACCCGGTACAGATTCAGGGAGTCCTTCGAATAATCGTTAAAGGGAGAGGCTACCCGCATCTGTGATACCTTCAGCCCCGCCATATAATACAGGTCGTACAGCCGGTTGTAATCGTAGCCGAACCGGTAATATGCATACCAGACATCCGTAACACTCCAGTCATACATCGGCGACGCGCACCACACATCCTTAAACTGCTTACTGATCCAGCACTCTCCCTTATACCCGTATTTTTTATTCAGAAACCCGCTGTATCTCTGCAGGGACTCATCCGCCCGCATTCCCAACAGGCACACGGTCTTTCCTCCGCCATGAGCCATTCTGTACCAGCGGCCAAACTGTTTTGCCAGATCTTCCTGATGCATTTTATAACGGTATGTCGTGATCGGGTTGTTGTCCTGGTGAATGACATACTCTTTCTTCGGCATATCCCTGACCCATATATCCTTCTTCGTATCGTCCCAGGGATACCAGTACATCTCATAGCTGCCCAGGGCCGTTCTCGTAGCCATGGGAAGACATACCCAGTAAAGCTCCGCCTCCTTTTTGACCCGCTCAAAGGTTCGCTCCACGTACTCCGTCGTCACCGTATACTGCGCCTCAAAATCCTGATGAAAAACCCCCACCACCTTTTCCGGGTAATACCTCCTGCGAAAGTCCAACATAAGATTTAACAGCAATCCGCTGTCCTTTCCTCCGGAAAATGATACGTACACATTGTCAAATTCCTCAAAAATCAGCCGCAGCCGATTCTGCAGTGCTTCATATACCGTCTGATCCGAATACTTTCTTTTCATGTCGCTTCCCCTGTTTCTGATCCGGATAAAATTTCCATCCGTTTTGTCCTATGTACTGCTCTGCCGCATGATACAGCTTTTCATTTCTCTTTCTGCGTATTGGAAGTACTTTCTGTATTATTAGATTTTACCAAATTTTTCCAGTGAATACAAGGGAGGGGAGGCGGTCCGCGGCATGGTTGGCGTGGACTGTAACGGTTTATGTAATAAATAAAATACACTGAAAAAGAGCCGGATGCTTTTCAGACTGATGGCAGCCCTCTTAGCATCTGACTCTTTTTTTATTCTTCTTTATTATTCTTCGTTGCTCTTCTCTATCGTTCCTCCCGGAAATATGACTGCCCTAGTGAGAGCGGCGGCTGGTTTTCCCGTTTATTCCGCATGCTTGTAAGCACCAGCACGATCAGCGTAACCACGTACGGGATCATTTTGTATATCTCCTGGAATTCCATATTTTCCATACCGGCGGGAATGTACAGATACAGAATATAAAGTCCTCCGAAGAGAATGGAAGCAAAAATGCTGACGGTGGGCCTCCAGATCGTGAAGATGACCAACGCAATAGCAAGCCATCCGCGGTCGCCGAAGGCATCGTTGGACCAGACGCCGCAGGCGTAATCCATGACGTAATACAATCCTCCCAGACCGGCGATCATGCATCCGACACACGTAGAAAGATATTTATATTTTGTGACGTTGATGCCCGCTGCATCTGCTGTACCGGGGTTCTCCCCCACCGCCCGAAGGTGAAGGCCCACCCGGGTATGGTTCAGCAGATAGGAACATCCCAGCGCAATGATGATTGCAGCGTATGCCAGGAAGCCGTAGGAAAGAAATATCTTGCCGAACCATCCGAGCTTGCCTGCGAAGGGCAGCGATTTGCTGAAGTAGCTGCTGGTGGCTGAAAGTGCGATGGACGGCACCGCGCTTCCTGATAATTTGATCAGCGATCCGCCGAAAAAGTTTCCGAAGCCGACGCCGAAGGTCGTCAGCGCCAGACCTGTCACATTCTGATTCGCCCGCAGGGTAACGGTCAGGAAGCTGTAAATAAGCCCCATGCAGAACGACCCGATCAAGGAGCACACCAGCGGAATCAGCACCGCAAGAAAACCGTTGATATTGGCCGTATCAGCTACCGACTGCTCATAAAAGAAGGAGCCTATTACGCCGCTGATGGCACCCACATACATAACGCCTGGGATTCCCAGGTTCAGATTGCCGGATTTTTCGGTCAGTATCTCGCCGGTGCATCCGAACAGAAGCGGGATGCCCTGCACAACAGCTCTCGGAATAAATGCTACAAGATTGATCATCAGTCAGTCTCCCCCTTTCCTGCTTTTTTACGGAAATTAATTTTATAAGAAATAAAAAATTCACACCCGATGATGAAGAACAGAATAATGCCGGTCAGAATATCCGAAAAGGACTGGTTAAGACCGAAGGTCGTGGAAATCTCACTGGCACCTCTGTTCAGGAAAATGATCAGGAAGCTTGTAAAGACCATGGTAATCGGATTGAATTTTGCCATCCAGGAAACCATGACCGCCGTAAAGCCCTGCCCGTTTGTGATGGTAGTGGTCACCGTGTGGTTGATCCCGCCCACCAGCAGAAGTCCCACAAGACCGCAGATGCCGCCGGACAGCAGCATGGTACGCATAATGATCTTCTCGACCTTGATGCCGACATAACGGGCTGTCTTTTCGCTCTCTCCCACCACGGCAATCTCATATCCATGTTTGCTGTAGGTGAGATAAATATACAGAAGAACCGTAACCAGCACCGCAATGATAATGCTGAGCAGATACTTGGAGCCGGCAACCTCCGGCAGCCAGCCGATGGCCGACTTTTGATTGATAATTCCGATCTTTCCCGAGCCCTTCGGCACCTCCCAGACAATGGTATAAAAAGCAACAAGCTGAGTGGCGATATAATTCATCATCAGAGTAGACAGTGTCTCATTCGTATTCCACTTTGCTTTAAAGAAGGCGGGAATCAGGCCCCAGATCGCTCCGGCGCCGATACTGCACACAATCATAAGTACGATAACCGCCGCATTCGGAAGCTTATCTGCCAGACAGATCATGCAGGCCGCGGATGCCAGACCGCCGATCAGTACCTGCCCCTCGCCTCCGATATTCCAGAAACGCATCCGAAAGGCCGGGGTCAGAGCCAGAGAGATCAGCAGAAGGATCGCTACATTCTGAAAAGTGATCCAGGTCTTCCGGGCCGTACCGAAAGCCCCGAGGAAAATAGAAACATAAACCTGAATCGGATTAATCCCGGTCAGAACCGTCGTCACCACTGCGCAGACCACAAGAGCCGCCACAATAGCCGCTATGCGGATTCCCAGCGATTTATGCCATGGAAGGGCATCGCGCTTCACAATGTAAAAAGATGGTTCCCGTGTTTTACTGTTCATTGCCCGTATTCCCTCCTATGTGCGTCATCATCATGCCGACTGTATTTTTATCCGCCGTTTTTCCCTCCACAATACCGCTGACCTGTCCGCCGCACAGAACCATAATGCGGTCGCAGAGCTCCAGCAGAACATCCAGATCCTCTCCGACAAAAATAACCGCCACTCCCTTTTTCTTCTGTTCATTAATCAGATTGTAGATCGTGTAAGAAGAGTTAATATCCAGTCCGCGCACTGCGTATGCCGTCATCAGCACGGTGGGAGAGGATGAAATCTCCCGGCCCACCAGAACCTTCTGCACGTTTCCTCCGGACAGCCTTCTTACCGGAGTGGTAATTCCCGGCGTGACAACCTCCAGCTCCTCCACCACGGTTTCTGCCAAATGCTTCGGCGCTTTGCGGTCGGTAAACCAGGAATGGCCATTCTGGAAGGAGCGGAGCATCATATTGGCCGTAAGATCCATATCGCCCACAAGTCCCATACCGAGGCGGTCCTCCGGGACAAAGGAGAGCGCCACGCCCATTTCCTGGATCGCCCGGGGATCCTTACCCAGCAGCTCCTCCCGGGTGCCGTCATCCTCAAGATAAGTAATGGTGCCCGATTCCGTCGGCTGCAGTCCGGCAATCGCCTCCAGCAGCTCCTTCTGACCGCAGCCGGAAATTCCCGCAATTCCCAGGATTTCACCGCTTCTGGCCGTAAAGCTGACATCTTTCAGCTTCACGACGCCATCCTCGCTGCGGACCGTCAGGCCCTGGACCTCAAGTCTCGCCCTGGGATTTACCGGCTCCGGCCTCGTTATATTCAAAGAAACCTTATGGCCCACCATCATATTGGTCATCTCGGCGGCGTTGGTATCCTTCGTCATCATATCCCCGACAAAACAGCCCCGGCGCAAAACGGCAACCCGGTCGGAAAGGCTTTCCACCTCATGCATTTTGTGGGTAATAATCACGATCGCTTTTCCGTCATTCCGCATATTTCTCAGCACGGCAAACAGCTTCTCCGTCTCCTGCGGAGTAAGAACAGCAGTGGGCTCGTCCAGAATAAGGATATCCGCTCCGCGGTAAAGAACCTTTACAATCTCCACCGTCTGCTTCTGAGATACAGACATATTATAAACCTTTTGATTCGGATCAACCTCAAATCCGTATTTCTGACAAATATCCTGGATCCTTTTGGAAGCCTCTTTCAGATTCAGCTTTCCCTGAAGCCCCAGAACAATATTTTCCGTAGCCGTCAGCACGTCAATCAGCTTGAAATGCTGGTGCACCATGCCGATCCCCAACGCATAGGCGTCCTTCGGAGAACGGATGACCGTCTCTTTTCCGTTAATATAAATTTGTCCCTCATCCGGGAAATAAATGCCGGAAAGCATGTTCATCAGCGTCGTTTTTCCGCTGCCGTTTTCCCCCAGCAGGGAAAGAATCTCGCCTTTGTAAATATCAAGGCAGACCTTTTCATTGGCAACCACTGAGCCAAATTTCTTGGTGATATTTTTCATTGTCACCGCAGCCTTTTTGCCTCCCACTCGTATATCCTCCTTTCACAAAAGCCCCGGGATGTCTTTTGGGCATCCGCAATTTCACGTTTCGTACAGTGTATAGCTTCGTCCGTACACCGCAGGATTTTTTCGTGACATGGGAAAGCCGGGAACTTTCCTATATCACGAAAAAAGGGCGGTGCGGCAATAAACGCTGCACCGCCTCATAAAATCTTTAATAGCAGTTCAGATCTGTTGTTTAATTAGAATACTGTATCCAAAAGGTTGATGCCATCAATCTGGAGGTCAAAGTACGGAGCAGAACGGAATCCCTCTGCGGACTCGTGGAAATAACCGTCCGCTACTGCCTCGTGGTCTCCTTCATAATCCGGGTCAGCGTCAACGTCTGCCATATAGCTTTCCAGTGTCTCACCATCTACTGTGAAGGTAGCGGTGTCAAATACCTGGAGTTCTCCTGCTTCCAGCTTTTCTATTGCTTCGTCAATCGCTGCCTGAGTTCCCTCAGCAGCTGCGTTTCCAAGCTCAGACAGAACAACGGAACCTGTAGCAATATCGCCCGTCCAGTCCGCAGCGATTTCTTCACCATTTACTATACAGCCCATTGCATACTCAAAATACGGAGCCCAGTTGATACTGGAGGATACGAGGAACGTATTCGGGCATGCGCTTACTGTGCTGCCGTTGTAGGAAACGTTCGGTACACCGGCCGTCTCGCAGGCTGTCGGAGCGCCCATGGAATCTGCATGCTGGCTGATCACAACGCAGCCGTCCTCGATCAGTTTGTTTGCGCCTTCCTTCTCGGCAGTCTCATCGTACCAGGAACCTGTAAAGGTTACTTCCATCGTAGCGCTGGGGCATACGGAACGAGCACCCAGGAGGAAGGATGTATAACCGGAAATAACCTCTGCATATGTATAAGCTCCAACGTAGCCAAGCTTAGCTCCGTCCTCGGTAATATCTCCGTTTGCAATCATTTCATTCAGCTTCAGGCCTGCGGCAATACCTGCCAGGTAACGGCCCTCGTAAATAGAAGCAAATGCGTTGTGGAAGTTGTCCAGCCCCTCTGTATGTGCCCTTGTACCAGTCGCATGGCAAAACTGTACATCCGGGAATTCACTTGCTGCCTGAATCATGTAATCCTCATGGCCAAAGCTGTCTGCAAATACAAAGTTGCAGCCCTGGTCTGCCAGCTCACATGCTGCTTCGTAGCACTCCTGGCCTTCCGGGATACCGGTTTTGAAAACATACTCAATACCCATGCTCTCGCATGCTTCCTTTGCTGCATTGATGAAGTTCAGATCATAAGTAGAGTTCTCGTCATGCAGGAAGATGAAACCGGCTTTAACAGTTGTCTCTTCGGCGTTGCTGGCAAAGCTGGTGAACACCCCAAAGGTGAGAACCATAGCTACTGCCAGAAGTAACTTAACACTTTTTTTCATTTCTTTTCTCCTTCTCTTGAAATATTGTGGTGTCACCGTTAAGCACAACGGCGGCATCGGGACACAGGAAACCAGGTTTTCTGTACCCTGACACCAAAAACGCAGATGTACAAATCCTGTACATCTGCGGACGATCTTCGTATCCACCCAATAGTCGCAACGTAACGGCGTGCGGTAGAAACATCTGGACCATCTCCCCAGACCTATATCGGACAACACTACTGAATAAATTCTAGCAATTTCGGCAACACTTGTCAAACAAAAAGGCCATCGAAAAAAGTTTTTGTAATATCTGTCAAAAAAGTTATTTCTACTGTCAAAATGTTAGCAAAAATTAACACCGCAAAATATTCCGATATTTCTTGACACATAGTTTTACAAGTGCTAGTATTTGCATATACTAAACATAGTTTCAAAAACTACATTGTATCTTTTTTTGAATCTGGAGGTGTTTTTTATGACAATAACAATACGAGAACCCGGAAGTGCCATTACACATTTTATCGGAATGATGCTGGCAATCTGTGCTTCGGCACCGCTTTTAATCAAAGCCGCCCTGAATTTCGGAGAGGCCGGGATCTTTGCCATGGCAGTCTTTATGACCAGCATGGTTCTGCTGTACGGTGCCAGTACACTGTACCATTCTGTCAATCTCAGCGGACGCAGCCTTAAAATCTTCCGCAAGATCGACCATATGATGATTTTTGTCCTGATCGCCGGATCTTATACACCGGTCTGCCTGCTGGTACTGGAGCCCCAGGCCGGACAGACGCTGCTCGTTGCGGTATGGGCGATCGCTGCCGTGGGCATGGTCGTAAAAGCGCTGTGGATCACATGCCCGAAATGGTTTTCTTCTATTTTATATATCGCCATGGGCTGGGCCTGCCTGTCCGTATTCGGTCAGCTTATGACCCGGCTGTCCGCTCCGGCCTTCTTCTGGCTGCTGGCCGGAGGTATCCTTTATACCGTGGGAGGCGTCATCTACGCATTGAAGCTGCCAGTCTTCAACCAGCTTCACAAAAATTTCGGTTCCCATGAAATATTCCATCTGTTCGTGATGGGCGGGAGCATCTGCCATTTCATCTGCATGTATCAGTATGTCCTTTAAATTCCCGGTGCGAAAATATCTGCATTTTCCACAGATAAAAATATCTCCAGGGAGGACCTGTAGGGGTGTCCACCTGGAGATATTATTTTAATTCGGGTCATCCGCCGCTTCAAATTTCCAGATCACTCGTCATTTCAACATACCCGCCTCAATGCGCTCTCTCATATTCAAGAATCCGGTCAACCTTCTTACCGGAGCGCTCATTGTACACATATGTCTCCTTCAGATATGCCTCGATCATAACCTCTGCCTTCTTATTGCCCGTTACCTGGCTGCCGATGGTAATAATATTGCAATTGTTGCTCAGGCACGCCCGCTGTGCGGAATACACATCTCCTACTACCGCCGCATATGCGCCCTTTACTTTATTCGCTGCCAGCATCACACCAATACCGGTGCCGCAGAACAGGATGCCCCTGTCATATTTTTTTGCCGCTACTGCCTCTGCCACCTCGATCGCCACATTCGCATAGATTGGATCGTCGCTGCCAAAGTCTGTCACTTCATGACCAAGGCTCTCTACAAATGGAATCAACTGCTGTTTAAAAGCCTCTGCGTTCGGATCGCAGCCTATTGCTATTTTCATATAGATATCCTCCTGTTTCTTTAAACTCCTTCTGTATTTATTTTACAGGTTCTCTGCAATTCCGTCAGCCATAGCCTTCAGAATGATACAGCAAGAAACGCTTCCTGCGTCCAGAACTCCTCTGGAACGCTCTCCGAGACGGCTGGAACGTCCGAATTTTGCTACGAGATCTTTTGTGGACTCCATACCCTTTTCTGCTGCTGCCTTCATTTCTTCCAATGCCTGTGGAAGGTCTGTTCCTGCCTCTGCTGCACTTTTCAGTGCATCTACTGCCGGTGAAAGCGTGTCTACCAGAGTCTTATCACCCACCTGAGCCTCTACGATCTCCTGAAGCCCCGCAAGCCCTGCCGCCAGCATATCCCCCAGGTCCTTTACAGAGATCTCATCCAGATCCATACCCGCATCTGCCATATCCATAAAAATCGTTCCGTAGATCGGGCCCATGGAGCCGCCGATCTGGCTAAACAGAATATTGCCGAGGTTGTCGAGTCCGTCTGCGAAGCTAAACTCTTCCTCTGCGTACTGCTTCTCAAACAGTGTAAATCCCTTGTTCATATTCATGCCGTGATCGCCGTCACCGATCAGACCATCCACTTCACCAAGATACGCTTTGTTTTCCTGAATCGCTTTCACCATTTTCATCAGGACCGGATTGCCCTTTTCATTTTTAAATGTACTCATAATTGCCCCCTGTTTTTTCTTAATACAGGACTGCCGCACCGGAAAATATCCCGTGCGACATCCCAATGTTTTTATTTTAATTCTGGTGCAGTCCCATACAATTTGCCGGCATATCAATCAGCTCTTTCAGCTCATCATCCAGCTTCATAACAGTCAGTGTAGCGCCCATCATCTCCAGAGAAGTAAAATAATTTCCTACATAAGCCTTGTGAGTCTTAATGCCCTTCTCCTGCAGGAGCTGGTCGATCTCATCATAAAGCACATACAGCTCCATAACTGGTGTAGCGCCGAGACCGGAAACAAGTACCACTACTTCGTCTCCCGCTTCAAACGGATAATCCGGAAGCACAACATCCACCATACGCTTTGCCATATCATGGGCGCTTTCCAGCGGGCAAACCTCGATGCCCGGCTCTCCATGGTGCCCGATACCTACTTCCATGGTTCCCTCCTTGATCTCAAAATTCGGATGTCCAACTGCCGGAAGCGTACACGGTGTCAGCCCGATGCCTACGCTGCGGGTATTGTCGATGGCCTTCTGAGCCGCTGCGATAACCTCATCAAGGCTGCCGCCCTTTGCCGCCTTTGCACCGCCGACCTTCCACATCAGAACCTCTCCTGCTACGCCGCGGCGTTTCTCTCTCTGATCCTTCGGAGCAGATGCAACGTCGTCGTTCGCCACAACCGTCTTAACCGTAATGCCTTCTCTTTTTGCCATCTTGACAGCCATCTTGACATTCATGTTGTCACCGGAATAGTTTCCGTACAGACAAGCTACACCGTTGCCCTGGTCAGCTGCCTTAAATGCATCCAGAAATGCCGCTGCTGTCGGTGAAGAACAAATCTCGCCAACTGCGACTGCATCGCACATATTCTGGCCTACGTATCCGATAAATGCCGGCTTATGTCCGGAACCGCCGCCGGTAACCACACCGACCTTGCCTTCCGGTATATTTTTGGCCTTTGCTACTCTCGGATTGTCAGTTGCCTCTATAATATCGTTGTGTGCTTTCAAAAAGCCTTTGAGCATCTCGTCAACAATATTATCCGGATCGTTCAAAATTCTCTGCATAATTATCCTCTCCTTTTTGTTTTCATTATATACTTTTTTATCACTCTTAACAAGCTTCAATTAGCTGTACATTTCTACATCAACGTCCAGCATCCTGCAGATCATTTTCAATTCTTCTACGTGGTCTCCATATACTGCATGGCAGTGATTTGCGCCGAAACGCTCCAGGAAGATATTGTGATCAAACGGAAGCTTTGCAAATACATGCGGCCACTCCATTGTCGTCAGCTTTTCTCTTTCCTTCGGAAGAGCTACAAACTCACATGGGATAATCGTCATGTAATATCTCTCACCCTTCTCACTCTTTCTTCTGCAAAGTCTGGCAATCGTTGCCTGCCCCGGTTTTGTCTGCAGATTTACGTGACAGCCGCCGCCCGGATATAGATCCAAAGCAGGATACAGAGTGACCTTTGCAAGATTCTCTTTGAAATCATCACTGGCCTCTGCATAATACGTAGATTGAGATCCACAATTACAGAACTCCATAACCCCGTTCTCCTGGTCCCAGTGGCGTACATCCATAAAGATAGCCGGATCGCCAGTCAGCAGATTAAGAATCTGCATCGTAAGCGCCGCATCAGAATCTGCTTCACACGCACAGACAAACGGCTTCTTCGGGCCGTCCCAGTCATACGGATCATTTAAGAATGCTGCGCTCAGACACTGTGTACAATAATGTGCGCTCATCTCATAATGACATTTTACGCCGATAAAATCAAGCTCATTTTCTTCTATGATCTTTTTCGTAGCTTCATAATGGCGGATCTGTGTCTTCAGCTTCTCCGGCGTAAAGGAAGTGCCGTTGTATTCAATCTTTCCAACGTTTTCTGTCAGCCAATTGAAAGCCTTCTCCACCTGAGCCTCCTCTACTTCGTCTGCCTTGCGCACGATTTCAAGCTGGTCGATATGCTCCACATCAACACCGAACTGATCCTGCCACTGCTGCATGGAAACCGTTGAGCTGTACATGCCGAGGCTCCTTCCGCCAATCAGTCCGTACTTCTGCCCGTTCAGGCGGCTGACTACCTTTGCACACTTTGCAAAAGTAACAATCTTTTCCAGAACCTCTTTTTCCTTTACATCACCTGCAACACGGAAGTGGTCAATCCCCTCATGATCAAGTCCGCCGCCTGCCGCCAGCATGGATACCATACCAGGCCAGTCCGGATTGAAGGGCGCTGCTAAAAGGAACGGCCCCTTACCATGCCTGGCTGCAATCACACTGAATACCGGGAACGCAAAAACTCCGTATGCAAAAATGGTGGCATCCACGCCCTTTGCCTTCAGTTCTTCCGCATATGCCTTTGCCGTTTTATCGCTATGTACAAGATCCTCTGCAACCACCACTTCCACACGTCCGTCCGCCCGAAGGGCATCTGCAATCGCATTCACCTGAGTCTGTACGATTCCTTTAAGCATTTCATGTGCCGCCGGATCACCATCCGAAAACCCCAAAATACCAAGTACTGGCTTGTCCATTTTTGTTCCTCCTTTTTTATTTCTCAGCTCACTATTTTCATATATGAAAATATAAATCTCATATATGAAATTATATGTTCATAATATCATAGATGACTTTCATTGTCAATCTGGTCAATATTTTCCGGAGGATATTTCTAGTCTTTGTGCAAAATTTCCGAACAGCAGCAAAATGAAAGAGCAAGCCGTGCAAACTTGCTCTTTCATTTTGACGTTGGGCGGAACGCCCATCCTTATGTACCTACTGGCTATACTTTACAATCAGCATCTCCACCGCCAGCCGGTCCCCCAGCCTGCCGGTCTTAACCGCCTCCTCCGCGGCCACGCAATCCTCCACCGCCTGCCGCAGCTCCTGTTTCTCAAACCTTCCTGCCTGTGCAAGGCTCCTTTTTGCAATAAAGGGCGCTACGCCTGCCCTGGATGCGATCGCCGCACTGTCCAGGCCCTGCTCCCGCAGATCTTTAAGCTGCAGCATCTGATTGAACTGTCTCGCAATCAGAAAAAGAATTCTCATGGGCGGTTCCTTCAGGGAAAGAAGGTCATAATACAGATCCAGTGCTTCCTTCTGCCTTTTTTCAGCCAGGGCGCGGATCATATCGAAGATCCGGCTCTCCGTGGTCACTGTACAGATCTCCTCCACATCCCCCGGCTCAATGGCCGCTTTCCCATGTGTATAGGAAAGCAGCTTTTCCAGCTCATTTGCAATGTTCTCCATATCATCGCCGGTTTTTTCCATAAAAAGCCGCAGGGCGTCCCCTGTAATATTCTTCTGCTCCTTTTTCAGCATACCGAGAATCCACGACTGAAGCGTTCTCTCGTCCTGCCGCGCCAGCTCCACCACACGCCCGTTCTGCTTTACCGCCTTAAACATTTTCCCGCGCTTGTCCACCTCATTTTCCACAAAAATAATGATGGTCTCCTTCGGCATCTGCGGCAGGTATTCGGCGAGCTCGGCACAGGCATTTTTAAAAAAGCCGCTTTGTTCTACCAGGATCAGTCTGTGCTCAGCAAAAAAAGGCAGAGTTTCCGCCTGGTCGATCATCTGCCGTATATCAATGCCCTTACCCGTATACAAAGAAAAATTCATCGTATCATCCCCGGGCAGAATTGCCTTTTTCAGTCTGTTCTTATACTGGTTTTTCAGGTAGTCCTCCTCCCCGTAGAGGAGATATGTCTGCCTGAAATTACCCGTTTTAATATCTTCGTTCAGATTTTTCATGATAAGGAATCCCTTCGCTCCCTTTTCTTCTTCGTCATCAGTCCGCCTATCCGTCCGGTTTCCTTGGCCGACAGTGATTTCCAGCCGTTCTCCCGGACCTTTTCCAAAAGCCCCAGCTCTTCTGCAATTTCATATTTCATCTGGTCATCGGGGCTTAACTCTTCCCATTTCAATCTGGCATCCTTTTTTGACATGAACAGCTCATACTCCTTTCCCTGGATTCATATTCCATCGTCCTTTAGAGTATGACCTGTTCAAACAGAATTATTCACGCTTCAAAAATTTTCCAGCTCCTGCAGTCCTGGCTTGTTCTTCGTCTTGGCTTATTCTCCGCTCGGCATAAGAAGCGCCGCAAGAATATAAAAAGCCACTCCTACGGACATCAGCCCGAACAAAACGAATACCAGCCGCACCACCGTAGAATCAATTCCGAAATATTCCGCGATTCCTCCGCACACACCGCAAATCTTACGGTCACTTTCTGATTTATAAAGCTTTTTCATAGTCTGTTCCTCCTTTTGTCATTAAAAATCACCCTTTGATTTATTGTCCGTTTTTTCTTCTGCCTGGCTCTTTTTATCCTCTGTTGTTTTCCCAGCTTCAGCCTCTGTTTCAAACTCCACCTCCACAGAGCCCACTCCGCAGTCTATCTTTACAGTCTTATCCGCATCATTATCAATCTTCGTCTCACTGCCCAGCTCGGAGTACTTTTTACCGCCGATCTCAACGCTTCCGACGCCGCAGTCTATATCATAATCAAAATCCTTTTCCTGCCCGGTAAGCATCAGCTGTACATGTCCTACCCCTCCGTCGATCTCAACACGCTTTTCAATATCCGCCCGAATATCGCAGTCTCCGACACCGCAGTCTATTTCCAGCTGTTTGCATCGCAGTACGCCTTTCACTGCGTTCAGATCTCCGACTCCTACATCAATCCTTACCTCCTTCAGAAGCTGCGATTTTGGAATCCATATTTCCAGCTCCGGCTCCTGCTGCACGATATTCAAAAAGCTCCAAAAGCCCTTTTTGCATTCAATGTCCAGCGTTTTCCCTCTCTGCCTGCACTTAAACCGGGACGGCACATCATAGCCGACCACCTTCCATTCCTGCGTATCGCTGGGAATAATCGTACAGTCTGCCACTCCTATGTCCAGATTCAGAGAATCAATCCCTGTGTACACCTCCTCAAAATCAACTCCATCCTCTGTAAAATCCGTCACAAAAGAACTCACCGAGTCCGTCCACTCCGGCCTCCCGGATATCTGAAACCTCCCGTCCGTCAAAGCCGTGGCAAATTCATCCGCCTGAAAGCCGGAACAAAGGCTGACAATTCCAAAGGCCCCTCCGATAATTCCGCATCCCAGCGCTGTCATCAGCAATACTTTTGTCATTCTTCTCATCTGGAATCACCTCCCCGGCTGAAAATCCTGCGTACCGTGCCGGTCACCCATCTGCAGCACCTGCGAACCAGCCCGACGCTGAACCGCAGCAGGCCCGGTGCAGCCGTAACACAGCCCCATCTTGTCAGGACGGCGATCAGCATTGCGCCGGCCAGCATAAAAAATCCAAGGCAAATCCCCATCAGTCCGATGGGCGGTGTCACCAGATTAAGCGCCCCTTTTATGATCATCACTACTCCGCCGCAAAAAAGTCCGATGGTCGCCGCAAATCCTCCGGCAATCAGTCCCAGCAGTCCTCCGAAAATGCCGAACAGGCCTCCGGCAATCGCGGCGATAACAGAGAAGCCCGCCGAAATGATGCTGCCCGCCAGCGGAAGGCCAAAGAACACAAAAAGCAATACAAAAAGCAGGCCGTTTCTGCGTTTTTCGTCTTCTTTGTCCTCTTTTTTATTTTTATTCTTCTTTTTGTCTTTCTTCTCCGTATCCCCGTACCTTACAATCTCCGCATACTGATCCGGCACCTTATGAAACTCATCAAAACGTTCGTCATAATAGCCCCGCTCCGTATACTCCCCGCTCTCATCCTCTCCGGCCAGGCTGCTTTTCAGCTCCGCGGCCACCTTCTCAGGGCTGCCGATGTGCGCCAATATCTCGGTTTCCCGTTCCGGCCCCGCCTCATCAAAATAATCACGGTAATACTGCAGCGCCTCTTCCCTTTCCTCCTCCGTTACATCCTGAAGAAGGTATTCAAGCTCACGCAAAAAATATTCTTTATTCATACTCATTGTCCCCCTGGAGTATCCCCGATATTTTGGACGAATAGATCTGCCATTCCGCCCGGTACATATTCAGTTGCGATACCCCCTGCTCCGTCACCTTATAATATCTGCGGTTCCTGCCCCCATGCTCCTGGTCATAGACTGTCAGGCAGTTATCCTTCTGCAGCCTTCGCAGCACCGGATATAAGGTTGACTCCGATACATCCAATACACTGCGTACCTCCTGGGTAATCCGGTATCCATACGTGCCCTCCGGCTCCCGCGATACCACCGACAGAACAATGGCATCCAGAAGTGCTGCTCCTGTGTTGAATACCATCGCTTTATCTCCTTGAAAATTTATAATATTATTTTTTCTTTTATATTATATGTCATATAATATTATTTATTTTCCATGTTGTCAAGTAGTTTATAAAAAAGTACGCTTTTTTTTGCGAAAAATGTTTATTTCTAAATACCAAAAAATGCCATACCGAAGGTTCTCCTTCGATATGACACTTTCTCATCCTCTGCCGTCACGTTATTTTTTCTGTTTCTTTTCTATTACTTTTCTATTTCTCTTCCAGTTCCTTCATCAGCCCCTTTATCACCGCCGGAGCCTCCTCCAGCGCATCCGCGATCTCTTCTATCGTCTGTCCCTTATCCAGCTTTTTCTGGATCAGCGAAAGAATCTTGTTCCTTTCACCTTCTTCTCTTCCTGCTTCTATTCCTTCCTTTTTCCCATCCTCCCTGATCTGCCGGTCACGCTCTTCCATTTTCATATAGCTCACTCCCATCTGCTCACTTGTCTTGATCTTTTTCACAATCGCATGTAGACGCAATAGCCGCTCATCGCAATTCTCAGACATTTCCTCCCGGTCACTGTTCTCGACATAGTGCAGGAAATCCACCAGCGCGGGCTCCACCTCATCGTCATTCTTTCCCTTCGTATTAAGAATAATCTTTGTACATTCGTCCCCGAGTTCAAGCCCCGATACCTCTTTGCAGAGGTTACAGAAGGTATACCGGTATTTTCCTTTCTTATACTGGTCAAAGCCGCAGATCACTACGATATACGTCGGCTTCAGATTGTCAAAGCCCTCCTCGCCGCTTTTCAGCAGCGGTGCATCCAGCAATCCCTGGTAATACCTCGTCCTCTTCGGAATATTGCCCCGGTTGCGCTTCTGCATCTCCACATCGAAAATCCTGCCCTCGGTGTCCTCCACATAAAAATCCATACGGATCCCGCGCCTGCCCGGAAGATTATGTACCACCTTCTGGCCTTCCTTCCAGCGGATTTTTTTGATGCGGATATTCAGTGACAGCTCAATAATGATCTGGCACGCCTCCAGATTCACGGTCGTCACATCGAACAGAAAATCATCCATCAGGTTCAGCTTCTGCAGCGGCTCCAACAGCGCATTCCTCTCTGACATCTGCATATTCAGTTTTTCATTTTCTTTCATTCAGTTCCTCCTTAATTATAATGGGTTGCTCCCGTATTTGCAACAAAATGCTGTCATTGGAATCATTGGCGATACGCCGGATTATATGAAATGTAAGAATAGAATAGCGCGCTTTCCACGCGCTGTCAATAAGCATTATGGATAATCTCTCATTGTATATACCTTCGAGTTACTGTTCACAGTCCCTCCGCCCTGCAAGCCACAGACCGCCTTCTTCGAAGGC
>JAUNGD010000085.1 GCA_030524705.1 Lachnospiraceae bacterium
ATGGCCAGCAAGGGCTTCAAGGATGCGGATGACCAGGCGCCGCTGTACCTGCGTACCACAGAAGAAATGCTGAAGGAATTTGAGTACCTGGGGGAGGAAAAGGCCCACGAGGTAGTCATTGACAATACGATAAAGATTGCGAATATGTGTGAGCCTATTTCTCCGGTAAGGCCGGATAAATGCCCGCCCATCATCGAAAACTCAGACCAGATCCTGCGAAATCTCTGTTACGAAAAAGCGCATGAGATCTATGGAGAGGTGTTGCCGGAAGTGGTTTCCGAGCGTCTGGAGCGTGAGCTGAACTCTATCATTTCCAATGGCTTTGCGGTAATGTACATTATTGCACAGAAGCTAGTATGGAAATCCAATGCCGACGGATATCTGGTGGGATCCCGGGGCTCTGTCGGTTCCTCCTTTGTGGCTACGATGTCCGGAATTACCGAGGTAAATCCCTTAAGTCCGCATTATTATTGTCCGCACTGTCATTACAGTGACTTTGACTCAGAGGAAGTAAAGCAGTTTGCCGGAATGGCGGGCTGCGATATGCCGGATAAGGATTGCCCGAAATGCGGGACGAAGCTGAAAAAGGAAGGGTTTGATATTCCTTTTGAGACCTTCCTGGGATTTAAGGGAAATAAGGAGCCGGATATCGACCTGAACTTTTCGGGAGAATACCAGAGTAAGGCCCACAAATATACAGAGGTTATTTTTGGAGCCGGTCAAACCTTCCGTGCCGGGACCATCGGTACGCTGGCGGATAAGACTGCCTTCGGATATGTGAAAAAATATTATGAGGAGCGGGATCAGCGCAAACGGAACTGTGAGATCGACCGGATCGTACAGGGCTGTGTCGGCGTGCGGAGGACTACGGGACAGCACCCGGGCGGTATCATCGTGCTTCCGCTGGGAGAAGAGATTTACTCCTTTACGCCGATTCAGCATCCGGCCAATGATGTGACGACGGATATTGTGACGACACATTTTGATTACCATTCCATCGATCACAACCTTCTGAAGCTTGACATACTGGGACACGATGATCCGACGATGATCCGTATGCTGGAGGATCTGACCGGTATTGACGCGAAAAAGATACCGCTGGACGATCCGGCTGTCATGTCGTTGTTTTCCAGTACGGAGGCTTTGGGGATCCAGCCGGAGGATTTCGGCGGCGTTCCCCTGGGGTCTCTGGGAATCCCTGAGTTCGGTACGGAGTTTGCCATGCAGATGCTGATAGATACAAAGCCGACCCATTTTTCCGATCTTGTCCGTATCGCCGGGCTGGCACACGGCACAGATGTGTGGCTGGGCAATGCACAGACGCTGATCCAGGAAGGGAAGGCAACGATTTCCACGGCCATCTGTACGCGTGATGATATTATGGTATATCTGATCGGTAAGGGAATGGACAGTGAGCAATCCTTTACGATCATGGAAAGCGTGCGTAAAGGAAAGGGCCTGAAAAAGGAATGGGAAGATGAGATGCGAAAGCACGATGTACCGGACTGGTATATCTGGTCCTGTAAAAAGATTAAATATATGTTCCCGAAGGCCCATGCTGCGGCGTACGTTATGATGGCATGGCGAATCGCATACTGTAAGATCAATTATCCGCTGGCGTATTATGCGGCGTATTTCAGTATCCGCGCCTCAGGCTTCGATTATGAGCTGATGTGTCTTGGAAAAGAGAAGCTGTTGTTCCATATGCATGATTATGAAAAGAGGATGGATACTCTGAGCAAAAAAGAGCAGGATACGTATAAAGATATGAAGAGCGTGCTGGAAATGTATGCCCGGGGCTTTGAATTTACGCCGATTGATATTTATCAGGCTCAAGCCGTCCGTTTTCAGATAGTAGACGGTAAACTGATGCCCTCCCTGAGCTCCATTTCCGGTTTGGGAGATAAGGCGGCGGCAGCCATTGTGGATGCGGCCAAAGACGGACCATTCCTCTCCAAGGATGATTTTCAGATAAGAACGAAGGTGGGCAAGACCGTCACGGCACTCCTGTCCGATCTGAAGATACTCGATCAGCTGCCAGAGACCAACCAACTCTCCCTGTTCGACTATGCGGTATAGGCACGAGCCCCGCCGACTGGAAGTCATGTGCAAATATGAGCTTGCTCAGATAATTGCACATGACTTCCAGTCGATGGGGCGACGCCCAGCGACCGAGATGAAGCGGAGCGGAATCGAGGTGCGGGGCTCGTGCCGGAGCAAAGAGTCACACCGGCAGGAGATGAAGCGAAGCGGAATCGAGGTGCGGGGCTCGTGCCGTGAGAAGAAGAGCCGCGGCGAAGAGAGATGAAGCCCCGCCCGCTATTTATAAATAAATTTGCAATAAGGAGTCTATATGCTGCAGTCATTTTATCCAGATGAATATCTGGATTCTACGTACGTAATTGATTTTGATAAAATGTATCAAAAGGGCTATCGGGGGATCATTTTTGACATCGACAATACGCTGGTGCCTCACGGCGCTCCGGCGGATGATCGGGCGAAGGCGCTGTTCGCGCATCTGAAATCTCTGGGGTTTCAGTGCTGTCTGCTCTCCAACAACCAGAGGCCCCGGGTGGAGATGTTCAATGAAGAAATTCAGGTGCATTTTATTGAAGACGCTCACAAGCCCTCGGTGAAGAATTACCGGAAGGCTATGGAGCTTATGAAGACGGATTTGAGTAATACACTGTTTGTCGGGGATCAGCTTTTTACAGACGTATACGGTGCGCGAAGAACGGGCATCTATTCGATTCTGGTTAAGCCGATTCATCCCAAGGAGGAGATACAGATTGTCTTAAAACGATACCTGGAAAGAATTGTATTGTATTTTTATAAGCGTAAAATAGATAAAGGTTAAATGGGGGCGCAATGTGAAAGGACAGATGAGTTTATTTGATGACAGAGAGCAGTCGGCGCCGCTGGCAAGCCGTCTGCGGCCGGAGACTCTGGAGGAATATGCAGGACAGCAGCATCTGATCGGAGAGGGAAAGATACTGCGCCAGCTCATTGAGAAGGATCAGATTTCTTCCATGATTTTCTGGGGGCCGCCGGGGGTGGGGAAAACGACACTGGCCCGGATCATTGCCAAGCAGACCCGGGCAGAATTTGTGGAATTCAGCGCAGTGACCAGCGGGATCAAGGAGATTAAAGAAGTGATGCAGCAGGCAGAACATAACCGGCGTTACGGAATACGTACCCTGCTGTTTGCCGACGAGATTCATCGCTTCAATAAGGCGCAGCAGGATGCCTTTCTTCCCTGGGTGGAGAAGGGCAGTATTATTCTTGTGGGGGCGACGACGGAAAATCCTTCCTTTGAGATTAACTCTGCTTTGCTGTCCAGATGCAAGGTATTTATTTTGAAGGCATTGGAAACAGAGGATTTGATGCAGCTGCTGAAGCATGCGCTAAAAAGTCCGAAGGGATTCGGCAGCCTGGAAATTTCCATTGAAGAGTCGCAGCTTTCGGCAATCGCTGGATTTTCCAACGGAGACGCCCGGACGGCGCTGAATACGCTGGAGATGGCAGTACTCAATGCAAAAATGAATTCAGAGGGAGTGCTCTGCGTAGATGGGGACGTTCTGGCGCAGTGTATGAACCGGCGTTCCCTGCTGTATGATAAAAATGGTGAGGAGCATTACAATTTGATCTCGGCGCTGCATAAGTCTATGCGGAACAGCGACCCGGATGCGGCGGTTTACTGGATGTGCCGTATGCTGGATGGAGGCGAGGATCCGCTTTATATTGCCCGGCGGCTGGTTCGTTTTGCCAGTGAGGATGTGGGAATGGCCGATTCTAACGCGCTTCAGGTGGCAGTGGCGGCGTATCAGGCGTGCCATTTTCTGGGGATGCCGGAGTGTGATGTGCATTTGACGCATGCCGTGGTATATCTTTCCATGGCGCCGAAATCAAACGCCCTTTACCGGGCCTGCGAAGCGTGTAAGGCGGACATCCGGCAAATGCCGGCGGAGCCGGTTCCGCTGCAGATCTGCAATGCACCCACCAGCCTGATGAAAGAGATGCACTACGGAGAAGGCTATGTGTATGCCCACGATACGGAGGAAAAGCTGGCCCGGATGCAGTGTCTGCCCGATGCGCTGGCAGGCCGCCGGTATTATGAGCCGGGCAGTGAGGGGAATGAAAAGCTGGTAAAGGAGCGTCTGGAGACCATACTGCGCTGGAAAAATGAAAAAGCATGATTTTATGCTTTTTGCGGAATTTGTAGGAGAATATAAAGGAAATTTATGAAATTGTTGGTGATAGAGGATGACAAAGGACTGGCGAACGGCATTGCGTTTTCCATGGAGAGGGATGGAAACGAAGTGTTCACTGCCGGAACCTTGAAAAAGGGCCGGGAGCTTTTCGAAGAGAAAGAACCGGATGCAATTTTACTGGATCTGAACCTCCCGGACGGAGATGGAATTGATTTTTGCAGAAGTATCCGGGAGATTTCGCAGGTGCCGGTGCTTATGCTGACGGCCCGGGATATGGAGACGGATGAGGTACAGGGACTGCTGAGCGGAGCCGACGATTACCTGACAAAGCCGTTTTCGCTGGCGGTTTTAAAAGCGCGCCTGGATACCGTGCTGCGCAGAAGCAGAATGCGGACTCTGGAAAATGCAGGACAAGCCGGATCTATGGCGGGAATGCCGGGAAGCGGACAAGCCGGATCTATGACGGGAATGCCGGGAAGCGGGCCCCACGGCCCTGGCGCATGCGCAGAAGAAATGGACACGGAAAATGCCCTGGTATCCGGGGACATCCGTCTTGTTCCGGGCAGAATGAAGGTATACTGCAGGGGCCAGGAGGTGGAATGCAGCGCTACCGAGTACCGCCTTCTATATTATCTGATGGAAAACCGCGGCCAGGTACTGCTGAAGGAGCAGATTCTGGAACACGTCTGGGACAGTACGGGAAGCTATGTGGATGAAAATACGCTGCAGGTAACGGTGCGGAGGCTGCGCCGGAAGCTGGAGACGAACCCGTCCAGTCCGAAGTATATCAGAACGGTACATGGGATGGGATATATTTTTGCAGAAGGCATTGGAGAAACGAGATGAGCAGAAATGATATGTGGTACGTGGTTGCTGCGGTGGTCTCCACTTTAGCAGTTTTGACGGCCCTTGGAAGCTTTTTGTATTACAGAGGGCAGATACGGCGCATGTTTCGGATGCTGAGGCGCTATCAGGGACAGGAATATGCGCAGGAAACGTTGGCGGATACCAGGGAGTCAAAGCTGGAGGCGCAGCTTCGGAAGCTGCTGCGCCAGTCTGCGCTGCAGCAGGAGCAGGCAAAAAAGGATAAGGAGAACCTTGCGGGCCTTCTCTCCGATCTGTCCCATCAGCTTAAGACGCCCCTCGCCAATGTGATGATGGATGCGGAGCTTTTGCAGGATGAGACACTGTCCAATGAGGAGCGGCGGGGCTTTTCAAAGCACATTGCGGAGCAGGCGGAGAAAATGCAGTGGCTTTTGTCTGCCTTGATCAAGGCGTCCCGGCTGGAGACCGGTATTCTGCATTTTGAGGCGAAGCAGCAGGGGATTCGGCAGACGCTGGCCCAGAGCGTCAGCGCCGTTTACGTACAGGCACAGGAAAAGGAAATTTCGATTGTGACGCAGGAATTTACGGACCGGGAACTGTACCACAACAGGAAGTGGACGGCGGAGGCCATCACGAATATTCTGGAGAATGCGGTAAAATACAGCCCGGAGGGCTCCTGTATTCAGATTGACGTGCAGCCGCTGGAAATTTATACGAGGATCAATATCCGGGATCAGGGGCCGGGAGTGAAGCCGGAGGAATACAACAAGATTTTTCAGCGTTTTTACCGGGGAAGCGCCATGTCGGAGGCAGAAGGGACCGGACTGGGGCTGTATCTGGCGCAAACGATCCTGGCGCAGGAAAAGGGATACATTACTGCGGCGGCGAACCAGGAGGGAGGAAGCTGTTTTTCTGTCTTTTTGCTGAATGAAAGCAATATCTGAGGGAATCCTGACAAAACTGTCAGGATTTTTCTGCCTGATTGTCAGGGTGGTGTCAGAAACGGACAGTACAATGAAGGCACAGTAAACAGAAAGCCGTATTTGGAAAAAAGCCTGAGGGTAAGTTTTGGGAACGGCGGAATGGATACGAATTTCAAAAGGCAGGAGGAGACAGAATGGAAATTTTAAAAACAGAAGGTTTGAAAAAATATTATGGAAAGGGTACGGGCCTGGTAAAAGCACTGGACGGAGTGGATCTGTCCGTGCAGGAGGGAGAGTTTGTGGCCGTAGTAGGTACCTCCGGCAGCGGTAAATCCACGCTGCTCCATATGCTGGGGGGCCTGGACTATCCCACGGAGGGCAAGGTGCTGGTGGACGGCAAGGATATTTTTGCGCTGAAGGAGATGGAGCTGACCGTTTTCCGAAGAAGGAATATCGGCTTCATTTTCCAGAGCTACAACCTGGTTCCGGTGCTGAATGTCTATGAAAATATTGTATTGCCGATGGAGCTGGACGGGGAAAAGCCGGATAAAGGATTTGTGCGGGAAGTGATGGAGGTGCTGGGGATTTACGACAGGAGATTCAGCATGCCGAACCAGCTTTCCGGCGGACAGCAGCAGAGAGTGGCGATTGCCAGGGCGCTGGCGGCAAAACCGGCCATTATTCTGGCGGATGAGCCTACGGGCAATCTGGATTCCCGCAATTCCCAGGAGGTTATGGGACTTCTGAAGGTGACGGGAGAACAGTTCGGGCAGACGATTCTGATGATCACGCATAATGAGGCGCTGGCGCAGCTCTGCAGCCGCGTAATCCGTATTGAAGACGGGAAAATCTGGCAGCCTTCCTTTGTGTCAGGAAAGAAGCGGGGAGGGATGTAAGTATGAAAAACAATAATCAGGAGGTAATACGCAGGCTCTCCGGCCGGAGCCTGAAGCAGAGTCGGGTACGCAACCGCATTGCAGTGCTGGCGATCGCCCTTACGAGCCTTTTATTTACAGTGGTATTTTCCTTTGCCTTCGGAATGGCGCAGATTGCGCAGGAGGAAACGATGCGGGAGGTCGGCGGGCGCATGCATGCCGGACTGAAGCATGTTACGCAGGAGCAGATGGAAAAGACGATACAGAGCGCCGAAATAAAGGATTTTGCCTGGAACATTCAGATTGGTTTTGTGGACAACAGCATTTTCAGACAGGGCGAGCTGCGCTACACGCCTTTTGAAAAGGAGCTGGAAAATTCATTTATTATGCTGCGGGAAGGAACTATGCCTCTCAAAGAGAAGGATCTGGTTGCGGATACGATTATTCTGGAGGAGCTGGGCGTGGAGAAAAAGCTTGGCGCCGAAGTGCCGATTACTTTTAACTTTATGGGGAAAGAGTATAACGAAGTGTTTACTCTCTGCGGATGGTATGAGGGAGACTACATTGGTCACGCCAGCCAGCTTTACGTCTCAGAGGCGTATTGGGAGAAATTGCGGGACGGAAGGACGGACGAGGAATTCGAGGCCTGGGGTGAAAAAAATCCCGAGGATGAAGGAATGGGTCTTTATAATGTAAACCTTATGTTTGCCAATGCGAAGAATATTGAGGAGCACGTCAGGGCAGTCATCGAGGAGGCAGGATATGTGCCGGAGAAGGAGATCGAATACGGCGTTAACTGGGCTTACATGCAGAACAGGACGGAGGCCCTTGATCCCTTAAGCATCGCGGTGGGAGCTGCCGCAGTATTGATTATCATTGTAATGGGTTATCTGATTATTCACAACATTTTTCAGATATCCATACTGTCGGATATTCGTTTTTACGGCCTGCTGAAGACCATTGGAACCACCGGAAAGCAGTTGAAAAAGCTGGTGCGGCGGCAGGCATGGGTCCTTTCGGCGGCAGGTATTCCGATCGGGCTGGTTCTGGGTTTCGTTATCTGTAAGCTTTTGTTCCCGGTGGCAACGGGATACCTGGATCTTCGGGGCATGGAGGTATCGCTTTCCTTTGATCCGTGGATTTTTGTGTTCGGCATTGTGTTCTCTCTGATTACGGTATGGATGAGCTGCCGGAAACCCTCCAGGATTGCGGCAAAGGTTTCTCCGGTGGAGGCCGTTCGCTACACAGAGGGAAAAACCGGGAAAAGAAAACAGAAAAAATCGGTTTCCGGGACCAGGATATCGAGAATGGCGTTTGCAAACCTGGGGCGAAATAAAGGAAAAACCGCTGCGGTGATTCTGTCCATGACCTTTTCGATTGTGCTGCTTTCTCTTGTTATGACCGCCATGAACAGCTTCCGGCTGGACTCCTATCTGGAAGCAAGAATTATGGGAGATTTCATGCTGGGAAATGTCAATTTTACGGGAAATACAACGGATTATGACTATACGATAGATGAGGATTATATTGCCCGGGCGGACGAACAGAAGGGCATTATTTCCAAGGACGAGATATGGCAAAAAAGAAGCGGTGTGAAGCTCTATCTGGAGGGAGAGGCGGTAAAGCGCTTTGCATCTTTGGATGAGCGGGGCCGGGTGAACGATGAAGAAAAATATGGAAAGAGCAGAAATGAGATTGAGAAAATTAAGAAGGGAGAGTGGGGAATCACAACGGCCCAATATGCGTATACACCGGAGCTTCTGGAGAAAATTTCTGTGCTGGAGGGAAGCTTTGACGCAGAAAAATTTCAGAGCGGGAAATACGTGTTTGTGACGGAATTTTATGGGCGCGAGCATGAAGCGGAATCTCTGTACCGGCCCGGCGAGCACCTCAAGGTGCGTATGCTGACCGAGAATTCGGGGGGAGAAGCACTGGAGGAGGACGATCAGGGAAATCCGCTGTACTTTGATTATACGAACGTACTGGAGAAGGAATATGAGGTAATGGCCGTGGTATCTATACCGGAAAGCATGAAGGCAGAGGGAATCTTTTCTAACAGTATAGAAATTGTACTGCCTCTTGCGGATGTGCAGCAGCAGGCACAGTACCAGGTGAGCGACCGGCTTGCGGTATCGTATCAGGTGGAGAAGGAGGATCAGGCAGCTTTTGAAGCGTTCCTGAAGGATTATACGGAGTATGTAAATCCCAAAATGGGTTATCTGTCCACTGACCTGCTGCGTCAGCAGTTTTCAGGGATGATCCGTTCCATCAGTATGATGGGGATTGTACTGGCGGTGGTTATTGCCGTGGTCGGTATCCTGAACTTCCTGAATGCAATCCTGACAGGCATCCAGTCCCGGCGAAGAGAATTCGCAGTGCTTCAGAGCATCGGGCTGACCGGAATGCAGCTGAAGCAGCTTCTTCTCTATGAAGGATTATTCTATGCAATGATTTCGGGACTTATCAGTATTGTGCTGGGAAGTGTGCTGGGATACTGGGTAATCGGCAGTCTGAACAATCTTATACGGTTTTTTGAGTATCATTACACAGCACTGCCGTATCTCATTATGCTGCCTGTGTTTGCAGCAGTGTCTCTGGCAATCCCGTATTTTGCATGCAGACAGATGATGAAGACCAGTGTGGTTGACCGGCTCAGGGATTGAGTACATCCGCCCGGTCAATAGACTATAATAATTATGCGATTTTTGTATTTTCAGCTATTTTTATGCAAACATAGAAGGAAATTTTGGGAAATTTATATAAAAAACGAAAAGATGAATCAGCGGCAGAGAAGGAATATATCTACACTCTGACAGAGACAAAGGCTCCGGCGGGCTACCGGTTGATGGATGCGGTTCGCTTTACGGTAAGCGGAGACGGAACGATTGTCCTGAAGGAGAATAAGGACGGCGTGCTTCCTGAAAATGTGAAAGTATCCGTACAGGACGGCGTGGCTGTGCTGACTGCCGGGAATGAACCGATCACGGTGAAATTCCTGAAGCGTCTTACCGGGGATACCGTGGCCGGAGGCGTCGCGGGTGCAGAATTTACCCTGGAGGCGGCGGAGGGCAGGACGCTGGCAAACGGCAAAAATTCCTTTAGCTGGATCAGTAAGACAGAGGCTGTTATAAATGTACCGAAGACTGGCAGCAGTACGGTGCAGGGCCTGACGTATCAGGAGAAGACTGGTACCGTGACGGTTTGGAATGATCCTGCGTCACTGACTATCCAAAAGAAGGGAACGGTTCAGAAGGATGCAGTCTTCGAGATCACCGGAGTATTTGGTGACGACGGAAAAGAAAGCACAAAGACCTTTGTGAGCGCAGCGGATGGCACGGTTGACCTGTCGAAGCTGGTCAATGAGTACAATCTCAGGGCTGGACACAGATATGTGTATGTCATAACGGAGACGAAGGCGCCCACAGGCTATAAGGCGCTGGAGGGAAGCGTTTACTTCCGTGTGATCCGGACAGAGGAAGGCAGGGCGCAGGTACAGGTGCTTTCACAGACGCCGGCGGCGATCCGCGGAAAGCTCTCGCTGAGCACGGCTACGGAAAATGCAAACCTGTCGATCCTGGATATTGTCAACGAGAAACTGCCTGGTTCGGAGACGCCGAATACTCCAGAGACTCCGGATACGCCGGGTACTCCGGACGGCTCAGGAGGCTCAGGCAGCGGCTCCGGCGGTTCTGCCGGAACTTCTACGGGCACCTCCTCCGGCGGCACTGCAAAATCGGTCAAGACCGGAGACGATACGAACTATATGTTCTACGTGTGGCTGATGCTGCTGTCAGCGGCAGTTGCAGGAGGAACCGCAGTATCCGGAAAGAGACGGCGGAAAAAAAGATAATATAGGATAAAGGAGGGACCGTCCTGAAAACAAATAATTCAGGATGGTCCCTTTTGTACATAAGATCATATGATTTTTATTCTTTTTCAAAATGCTTCCGAATACTGCTTTCAGACAACGAGGTTCCTATTACGATCAGTACCTCCTGGCCTGCCTTGATCGGAGTTATGGTGATTTCGTGATGCGTTGCATTCAGCTGTATCCATGAATCCTTCGGTGTTTTCAGGAATCCCTTGATTCGGAAAATATTTCCGCAGGCTTCGTCCCGTAGAATTTCTTCTATTGTTGTCCGGAGCCTGTCTTCTGGTACTTTCATATTCATAAAATATAAGGAATCAAATGAGCTGCCACCATCCAGATACATCTTACGGTAGCTTTCAGGAACATATCCGCAGTGCAGTATCTCATCGAAATCCCGTTCAGAAAGCTCCTGTCCATTGCGCTGCATGATTTCTTTATCCAGGATGCGTCTGCAGTGCGCCTTCTCCAATGACTGGTTCAGGTGACGGATGGTATTTTCAATTTCCTCCGGCGAAGCTTCCTCCGCCCTGCTTAAAATAATGCGGCCGGCATTGGCCGTTTCTGAGGCCAGAAGATAATCAGCGGTCTCTGACAAATTGTTTTCTAGTTTGGCGTCCACAAGGGCAATGATGTTTCCGATTTCATACCACTGATCCAGGGGTTCATCCCGAAGCACATCGAAAAATTCATCTACGTCGTAGATACCGGAAGGTTCGACCAGCACTCTGTCATAGCCGCACATTCCCATTGCGATCAGCTTTGTCCGGAACCGTCGTCGGTGTGTTTCTTTGTCGCACCCGCCAGAGATCATTTCCAGCTCACATTGGCTTCCGGCCAGATCCTGCAGCAGCATCATGTCTACGTTCACTGCTCCAAAATCATTTTCCAGAATACCGATATGAAAGCCTTTATTAATGAGATATCTGGCGTATTTTCTGATAAATGTTGTCTTTCCTGAGCCTAAAAAGCCGGTGATTAAATCAATTTTTACCATAAACCGAATCTCCCCACACGATTTTTCCGCCGCAGATGGTATGTTTGATTTTTCCGTATAATTCCATGCCGGTAAACGGCGTGTTTTCTGATTTGGACTGATAATTTTCCGCAATAAATGTATCTTCCGGATCAAAGATGACGAGATCGGCGGCGCAGCCGGGAGCAATGGAGCCGTGGTCAAAGGAATACAGCTTTGCAGGATTAGCGGACATTTTTTCCATGAGCTGCATCATGGTGAGATGGCCGGGGCGCACCAGCTTTGTGATACCCAGGGCCAGCGCGGTCTCAAGTCCAATGATTCCGCTGGGGCAGGCAAAAAAGTCTTCTTTGTGCTTTTCTTCTGTGCTGTGTGGGGCGTGGTCGGTGGCGATAATGTCAATCGTGCCATCCTTCAGTCCCTCAATGATGGCCTGTCGGTCTTTTTCCGTACGCAGCGGTGGGTTCATTTTGGCGTAAGTGCCGTATTTTGCAACTGCCTCTTCTGTGAGGGTGAAATGGTGCGGCGTCGCCTCTGCATGTACGGGAGCGCCGAGAGCTTTCGCCGTGCGCACCAGCGCGACGCTGTTTGCAGAGCTGATATGCTGGATATTGATGGGAGCGCCGGTATGCAGAGACAGCATACAGTCCCTGGCCACCATGATATCCTCTGCAATGGCGGGGGCAGTGCGGTGCGTTCCGCTTTTCTGGATAAAGGCAGGATGCTCCTCGTGGAAGGAGAGCGGCAGGCGGAGCGCCTTTGCCCTCTGCATTGCCTTTTCCGTCAGCTTTTCATCCAAAAGGGGGATCCCATCATCGGTGAGGCCGCAGGCGCCTGCCTGAGCCAGCGCTTCAAAATCTGTCAGCTCCTGGCCGCGCAGCCCTCTGGAAACGGCTGCACAGAAGCGGACATGGATCGGTTCTGCCCCGGCGCGGTTTACCAGGTCAGTAAGGACTTCTACACTGTCTACGGTCGGTTTCGTGTTGGCCATGCAGACAACTGTTGTAAAACCGCCTGCCGCCGCTGCCATGGCTCCAGTGTGCAGGTCTTCCTTCCAGGTTTGTCCCGGATCCCGAAAATGTACGTGGACATCCACGAGACCGGGAGCGACGATACAGCCCGCTGCATCGACAACCTTTTCCCCTTCTTTTGCGCTGAGACTGCCGATTTCAGTGATGATGCCGTCTGCAATGCGCAGACCCGAGTGCAGCTCTTCACCGGTACCGGGAGAGAGGATCGTTCCGTTTTTTATTATCATAATAATACCCCATTTCATAAAATTTACTGTATAAGTCCGGATTTCGAATTTCTGGACTTATTTTTGGCGGCGCCTGCGAAGCAGGCATGAAAGTTTGGTGACAGGAGCAGTTGCATTTGCCTGCCCGGTAAAATGGAAACAGGCATTTCTGTTCATATTTTATGGGAGGATGCAGGGTATGTCAAGCTTCGCAAAAAAACAGTTGAAAAATATAAGCAGATACGATAAAATATTACAGATAATGTGATTTCGAGAAAATCCTGTTTGGATAATTATAAGGAGGAATAAGAAACATGATTTCAGCAGGCGATTTTAGAAACGGCGTTACCCTGGAGATGGAAGGGAATATTTATCAGATTATTGAGTTCCAGCATGTAAAGCCAGGAAAGGGAGCTGCATTCGTCAGAACAAAACTGAAAAATATTATCAATGGCGGTGTAGTTGAGAAGACCTTCCGTCCGACAGAGAAGTTCCCGCAGGCACGTATTGACCGTGTGGAGATGCAGTACCTTTATACAGACGGCGATCTGTTCCATTTTATGAATACAGAGACTTACGATCAGATTGCTCTGAATCAGGATGCGATCGGCGATGCGCTGAAGTTTGTCAAGGAGAACGAGATGGTTAAAGTATGTTCCCACAATGGCAATGTATTTGCTGTAGAGCCGCCTCTTTTTGTTGAGCTTGAGGTTACTGATACTGAGCCGGGCTTCAAGGGCGATACGGCTACAGGTGCTACAAAGCCTGCTACCGTAGAGACAGGGGCTGTTGTATACGTTCCGCTGTTTGTGGAGACAGGTGACAAGCTGAAGATCGATACGAGAACAGGCGAATATCTGTCACGTGTTTAATATTGATAGATATTTGTAAAAGCAAATAAGAATGATTAAGGGGCTGCTCAGAAAATGAGCAGCTCTTTGTATGGGCTTTAGCCTGTTGAGGGCATTGAAGTTTTTCGCTGATCCGAAAAATG
>JAUNGD010000086.1 GCA_030524705.1 Lachnospiraceae bacterium
GATTTTCAGGGCTATACCAACGATACCGATGCGTACAATGAATTTGTATCCATGTCAAATGACATTGAATGGATCAAGGCCAATCTGAAGATCACCTTCACCGGAGAATCCATCTACACTGAGCCCCAGGATTATATTCTTCCTCTGAGCTCCTCCGCCTATCTCAGCGAAAGTGATCTTGACGGCATGAGCGCCGACGAGGTCCAGATGGCGATTAACGAGATCTACGCGCGGCACCACCGCAAGTTTGTGATTCAGAGCATCCAGGATTATTTCAATGCGAGGTCCTGGTACAGTGGTACCGTGGAGGCGGAGGACTTCGACGTCAGTGTGATGAACGTATACGAAGGCGCCAACATCAACCTGATGGTGGAGCATCTGAACAACGCGGCGGCCTCCAGCCAGAATATTTCGATTCTTCCGGCGTCCACGAAGGATGCTTACGGCATGATCATCGAGAGCGGCAGCGGCTATTTCAAGGTGCGCCAGGAGGACGGCTCAGTGACCCAATTCTGGTATGACGCAGCTAAGCTTGAGGGCATGGGCCTGACCTCCGATGACCTGAAGACCGGGGCTATCGCAAGCCTGATCTATGATACAGAGTCTTACGAAGCAATTAATATTCTGATATTCTAATAAAACAAAAGCGTGCCACACATTAAGGGGATGCCGGCAATCCCAGCATCCCCTTTTCAAACAATTTCTCCTGTTATTTCTTATGACGTAAAAATTTTTCCCCGGGAGTTCTGCTTAGGCTCTTCCGGTTCTGCGGAGCGCTCCACTGAGCCTCATAGTCAAGCTTGTCCCCAAATCTGGAGCTGAATGTCTCAAATACCTTACTCGATAATCCAAAGGCATCTGTAAATGCCTGGAAATGCGTATTATTTTTGAAGGCCGGAATCTCATACAGATCTCTTGCATAACCCCAGATATTTTCATAATCGACAATCCGCTTTTTAATCGGTCCCAAATTTCTGTAATAATGCGTATCAAAACGGGCCAGGGTAACAAAAAGCCGGACATCGCTGTCTGTCACATAATCGCCGAACAAAAAACGATTCTTGGAAAGCCTCTCTTCCAGCTTATCCAGTGAATCATAAAAATCATCAAAGGCTTCATTGTAGGCCTCCAGTGTCTGCGCGAAGGACATGCGGTAAGGAGCGTCGTTGACATGGGGGAACAACCACCAGTTGAGATCGTCAATCTCCTTTCTCAGCTCCCTCGGGTAAAGATCCGGCGCATCCTCCGGCTGCCAGGGCCGGAAATTAACCTCAAAATAATTGGTCAGGTGATGATAATCATTGTTCACCACAGCGCCGGTGGTCTTGTCCACCAGAGCGGGAATCGTCGCCCTGCCTGCGAAATTCGGATCTGCCTTGGCATATGCTTCATAAAGAAATTTAATTCCCAGCTCAGGATCGGTATGATCTTCATTGTACGGGAATCCCCAGCCATACGTAAAGGACTCGCCCACCTCCCCGGCCACCGTAACGCTGATCGCATCCTCAAGCCCCAGAAGCTCCCGGACAATGGACGCACGGTTTGACCAATGGCAGATATAGCCCCAGATCAGATGATAGCGGCCCGACTCTGCCTTCAGTTCGCCCTCCTTATCGCCAAACGGAGTGGTAAACTGTACCGGCTGTCTGTGAAAAGCGCCCCTTTCATCAATTTCGCTGCCTTTTTCCCGCGGTCTCGGTTTTACTCCCCGCTCCTTTGCCTCTTTATGTAAAATCTCATCCGTCACCTTTTCATTTTCGGCAATAATTTCTTCCAGTGTCTTGAGTGATTTTTCTGCCATTGCTAATCCTCCTTTTCCTTCATCCAGTCTGTAGAATCATCGCTCACCGGCCTCGTATGCTCCTGCATATCCGGTCTTCCATATTCATCAATAAATCTGTATTTCTCAGGAAGCAAAAAGCCTTCCTTTTCCCGCCAGGCGAGATCCGCCTCTGACTTTGTATCCTCTGAATACCGCACCATCGCCGTCTTGCTCCTGCGGAAACCGAATTTTTCATACATGGCAACCGATCTCGGGTGCGTATATAGGATAATATTCTGGCCCTTCAGCTGCTCCATCAGCTGCTCCATCATCGCCCTTCCGATTCCGAACCCGCGGTATTCCTGCAAAACCGTGACATTGTAAATCGCAGCCTGACAGACTCCGTCAGAGAGCGCCCGGCACACTCCTATCAATTTGTCATCGTCGTATACAAATACTACGGCCCAGCTGTTCCGAAAAATCAGTTCCACCTCTTCCGTTGTGTGATCTGCCAGGCGTGCTCTTCGCATCACCGCATCTACCTCGGACCAGTTTACATTTTCCTTCGATGTCTTATAAATAATATTCATGCCTGTGTTTCCTTTTACCCTGTGTTATAAATTCAGATCACATACTCAGGTGTTTCAAGTATGCTGATATTTTTCAGAAATTCCTCCAGCCGCGCATTCGACGGATGTTCAAAAATCTCTTTCGGCGTACCGTCTGCAACGATCTTTCCGTTTTCCAGAAAGATAATCCGGTTTGCAACATTTTTTACAAAACTCATCTCATGGGTAACCAGAAGGATCGTATTTCCCTCCCGGGCAATTTTCTGAACCGTCAGCAAAACCTCATTCACAAGCTCCGGATCCAGCGCGGAGGTCGGCTCATCCATAAGCAGAAGGTCCGGCTCCATCGCCAGAGCTCTGGCTATGGCCACACGCTGCTGCTGGCCCCCGGAAAGATGCTTCGGATAATAATACAGCCGGTCGCCCATTCCCACTTTTTCCAATTGCCGTACAGCAATCTCCCGGGCTTTCTCCTTCGGAAGCCTTTTGACGACAACCAGGCCTTCCATTACGTTCTCCAGGGCATTTTTCTGCTTAAACAGATTAAACTGCTGGAAAACCATTTCGGTATACTGCCTCAGACGCAGTCTGTCCTTTGACGATTTGCTGGTTAAATCAAAATTATCTCCATGAATAGATATACTCCCCTGTTCAGGACGCTCCAGCAGATTCAGGCATCGGAGCAGCGTTGACTTTCCGGTGCCGGAGGGGCCGATAATAGCAACAACCTGTCCCTTTTCTATTTTCAGATTAATATCATCAAGCACTACGTTTTTTCCAAATTTTTTGGACAAATGATTTATTTCCACCAGGCTCATTCTGTGGTTCCTCCGGAATAGATATTTTTTTCTCGATCAGCTTCATAACCTGTTCCAATATCACCGTAATGGCGCAGTATATGATCGCCAGTGAGCAATACGCCTCAAAATACCGGTAATTCCGCCCGGCCAGGATTTTTCCTGCGGCGGTCAGCTCGACTACGGAGCAGCTAAAGGCCAGAGAGGTTCCCTTGACCAAGCTGATGATGGAATTCCCCAGAGGGAGCAGGGCCACCGCTCCGGCCTCCGGTATCAAAATACGCCGCAGAATCTGGCTGCTGCTCATTCCCAGGGCATTGGCGGCCTCGATCTGCCCCTTGTCAATGGCAAGGATCGCAGAGCGGATCGTCTCTGAATTGAAGGCGGCCTGGTTCAGCCCCAGCGCCACCATCGCAAAAACGATCCCCGGTATATTGTTGATATTGTAATCCGTCCCGTTGTAATAATTAAAATACTTCAGCGCAATGGGGATTCCGAAATAGGTAATGTACAGCTGCACCAGCACCGGTGTGCCCCGAATCACCGTCACATATAAAATGCACAGACGGTTCAAAACCGGAATCTTCGCAACACGTATCAGCGCGATGATCAGTCCCAGAACCAGACCGATTATCATTGCCATTATTGTAAGCTCCAGCGTTACCGGCAGGTATGTCAGTAACGCTGGAATCTGGGTGAAAACTAATTTTACATCAAACAGGTTTGCCATGAGAGTCTCTCCCTAAAAGCCTTATTCTCCATCATACGGAGTAAAGTCATCTCCAAAATACTTTTCGCTCAGTTCTTTCAAGGTGCCGTTATCCTCCAGCTCCTGAAGCGCTCCGTCAACGTCCGCTACGAGCTGGTCATTTCCCTTGGCAAACAGCAAATATACGTAGCTGGCTGCATTTTCCACATCAAGCTCTGCCGCATTCAGGTCATATCCCAGCTCCGGCTGATAATATCCATAATAGATCGCAGAATTCAGAATAGCAAAATCATAACGTCCATCCGCCACGTTGCTCAGAAGAGCCTGGGTGTCATTTTCAACGTACTGAATATTGATCTGCGCATCTGGATTTTCTTCATTGTAATCCTCCACCAGCGCAGTGGTGTTGATTCCCGCAACACCGGCATAAGTATAATCTGAAAGATCAGAAAGGGAAATCTTATCTCCCTTCAGCTCAATATCGGGATTTGTAATAACCAGATTTATACTATAGAGATACGGTAAGGAAAAGTCGTATTTTTCTTTTCTCTCATCATTCTTCCCGTAATTGTTCGCACCGATCTGGATCCTGTCTGCATCAAGGCCGGAAAAAATAGAATCATGCTCCCCAATATCCCAAGCCAGCTCGTACTGCGGAAGAATATCAAAAATTGCCTCAATCATTTCTACATCATGACCCGTAAGCTGGTTTTCTTCATCATAGAAGGAAAATGGCTTTACAATACCGGTCGTACCGACATGAATCTCCTTTACCTCAACTGCTTCTGTCTCCTCTGCATATCCCGTCAGCGCAGTTCCCAATGACAATGCTGCTGCCAGCGCGACGCTTCCAATTCTTCTTATCTTCATTTGAACATTCACCTTTCTTTATCGACAATATTTTATCAGGTACACAAAATCATTGGATTTTTTATGGCCTGCAACAATACACAATTCCTCCGGCCGAACAAAACATTCTTTTCATTTCCGTTCATCTCCCTTTGTCTCAGATCATTCTGGTCTCGGTTCAGCTCTTTTCCTACTTAATCTATTTATCCTACTATTTCTATATGTTTTATTTGAATTATGTGTATCATACTCTTATTCGCATACAATGTCAAGTTTTTTTACAATATTTTTGCTCCAGCTCTCTTTTGAAGGCAAAAAAAGGAGGAGCTCAGATCCCTCTGGTCTCTGACTCCTCCTTTTTTAACGTACCTCTCCTGTCTGCTTTAGCCTTGCCTCTAGTTTCAGCCTTTCCTTTCGTTTTGGCCTTGCCTTCAGTTTTGGCCTTGCCTTTATCTCCACCGCCGCTTCAGCTCTTTTATCCACAGCGCCAGCCCGGTCATCAGAAGCCCCGCCGCAAGCATCCAGGGCTTTCCTGCGTAATCTCCCTCGGTCATTGAGAACAGATAAAAAGCTCCAAGCTTTTTTCCGCCGCCAAAGCAGAGCGCATAATACATAACCGGCACCATGTACGCCGTCGCCGTATTCCCGGTCAGAGCAGCGGTAACAATACCGAGTCCGCCCAGAAAGACGGCATCCGCGATCGTACCGCAAACCAGCGCTGCGGAAATGCTGCACCCGGACTCCCGCATATAAACGGCAAAGAGCAGGATCAAAAGCATCAGGACAGCCAGGGAATACAGTACGCGAATTATATAAATCACACTGCTGCTGACATATTTTGAGGATACCAGCTCCTCCGTTTCCGGATTCTGTTCCGGCAGAAAGACCGGAGTCAGCAGGATAATACCGATCAGCGCCACAAGCATTTCCAGCGGAGCCGCCGACGCGGCTTCATCCAGTCCCGTCATCCCGAACAGCACGGGAGTCAGCAAAAGCACCAGAACCGACAGGCCGATATGCAGAATTGAATTATGCCGCATGTTCATTTTTACGAGAGAAAATACCTGTAAAGATACCTTTGATCCTCTTCCGTCCACCTATGATCCCCCTCCTTTTCCATTCATAAACACAGACCGTAAGCGCCACAAGCGCCAAAGCGATTCCCGCCATCAGCAGGCGGTTCTGCACAAGACGGTTAAAATTTCCCAGAAAATCCGTAATTCGGAACCGGCTGTTTATCCCTGCATTATGTCTGGGCGCCAGCCGGAGCAGCGCATAAGAGCTCTGCACATCTTTGTATCCGGCATTTATATCCATGAACCACCAGAGGCATTGCACCGCAGCCGCCGCAGGCGTACCCGTCAGCTCCGTAAGAAGCATCCCCAGAGCCGCCGTAACCATCACAGAGGGCAGAAGCCATCCAAAATCATATTTCAGCGGAGCCAGATAATCCAGCTTCAGTCCCTTATACAGTCCCCATACCTTCATATTCGAATAATAGGAAAGCAGAATTACCGGAAGCATCACAGATGCCAGCACCGCCGCATAGCGCACCCAGACGATTTTCCAGGAGGATGCCCGACGGCTGTAGATCAGCTCCTCCATTCTCGCCCGGCGGTCCTTCAGACACAGCACTATTGCAAGAAACACCGGTAAAATGGAGAGTACGATCGCTCCTGCATAATCACAAAACAGCCGGGCGTATCCACCGGTGAACTTATCCTTATCCCGAACCAGCTGATACTCTACCTTCGCTTCTTCATAAGTAATATCCTCTGTGCCGAATCCGATCAGAGAATTGGGCGCATACTCAGAGCCGCCCCCCAGCAGCCGATCCGCCTCATCCATGCACCTTTTGAACTCCTCATAGGTAAGCCCCTCCCTCAGCGGAGGCATTTCCTCTGGAGACTCCAAAAGCTTTGTTTTGTCCACCCCGTTGAGCCGGGACAGGATCTGCGCCATCTGTTCCTTTTCCGTTTCGTTCAAATGAACGATTTTATAAAGTCCGATGGGATACGTCGTATACTGGTTCACCGTGAACTCCCACCAAAGAGAATCGTAGGCCGCCGGCATGATCTGCTCAGGGCTCTCCACGTTTCGGACTCCGTAGTTCTGCCCCGGCTGCGGCTCCTCCAGAACGTCCTTTCCAAAATGGAATACCCCCTGGGAATACAGGGCAACCACCAGTATCACAACAAACAGGAGATAGGCCACGGAGCACATCACCTTTTTCATTTCCCGTACAAACAGCATCACAGGTCACCCCCTGTCAGCAGATCCGATTCTTCCGCTCCGTTTTCATAAAGATACAGCATGTATGCGTCCTCAATATTCGGCTCGCACAGCCTGGCATCCTTTACAGGCGTTTCAGACAGAAATCGGAGGTACACCCGGTTTCCCTGGGTATGCATGCTCGTGATATGAAATTCCTTTTTCAGCCGCGGCAGCTCCCGTTTGTCCGCCTCCCTCGTAAATACCTTTCCCCGGGCGGTGCCCAGCAGCCGATCCACCGTTCCGCTGTACAAAAGCCGCCCCTCGTTTAAAATCGCAATGTTCTCGCAGGTTGCCTCAATATCCCCCACAATATGAGTCGATAAAATGACGATCCGTTCCTCCGCGACCTCGCACAGCAGGTTTCGGAAACGAATACGCTCCTCCGGGTCGAGGCCCGCCGTCGGCTCATCCACGATCAGTACCTTCGGATCGTTCAAAAGGGCCTGGGCAATTCCCAGACGGCGCTTCATTCCCCCGGACAGAGCCTTTACCTTCTCCTTTTTCTGGCCATACAGATTCACCCGCCGCAAAAGCTGCTCCGTGCGCCTGCGGCGTTCTCCCGGCGCGATTCCCGAGAGAATCCCCAGATAATCCATTGCTTCTTCTACCCGCATAGTCGGATACATGGAAAAATCCTGCGGCAAATAGCCCACAATCCTTCGGATCTCCTTTGCATTTTCCAGCGGTACGCCGCAAATGCTGACCTCTCCGTCATTTTTCCGAAGCAGCGTAGTCAGAATCTTCATCAGCGTCGTTTTCCCGGCGCCGTTTCTCCCCAGAAGCCCGAACATTCCCTGGCCGATTACCAGATCCACATGCTCCAGCGCCTGCTTACTTCCATAAAATTTACTTAATCCAGTAATTATAATCCTGCTGTCATCCATTTTTATGCCCCTTTCTTTCTTCACCGGCCGGCTGTAAAGCGCCCTCCGGCTTTTGTTGTAAAAAGCATAACGGATGAATTTCAACTTTTTATCTACTAAATCAAATAAATTGTCTGCATGCCGGCCGATACGGCCCACAAAAACGGACTGCTCCGCCCGAAGAGCTCAGAAGCATGCCTTCACGCATGCGCCCTGCCTGCCGTTAAAAAGCCGCAGATAGCCCCCGTGCCTTTCGCACAGGACCCGGCAGATATGAAGCCCCATTCCCATGTGCTCTCCCGCTTCCCCCTTGTCTGCGTGATAAAACGGCTGATCTGCTTTTTCCAAATCCTTCTCAGAAAATCCCGGGCCGTCATCCTGAACCGTCACCGTAAAGCCCATTTCGTCGGAAAGAACTGCCGTAACGTTCTGCTTTGCATAGCGGGCTGCATTGGAAAACAGATTTTCACAAACCTGCATCACAATATCCATATCAAGAATCTGTACCGGGGACTTTAAACGAGAGGCGTCTATCTGAAACAGTGGCTGCCCTTCCTGCTGTATGCTTCCCTGACGCTTTTCTTCTTGTCTCTGTCCTTCTGCTGCGCCGCAGACGGCCCGTCCGCTTTCAAGAAGCTGCCAGACCAGCTCCTCCGTCTGCACCTCCTTCCTCCGAATCTCTATATCCTCCAGCCGCTGCAGATGATTCATAGTCTGCACGTAATCCTCCAGCCGCCCGATATGCTTTTTCATGGTGGCCGCCGTCGAAACGATCTTTTCCTCCGGCATCCGTCCCTGCGGTACAAAACGGATCAGCATATCCGTCTGCCCCTTCAGTACCGTAAGCGGTGTACGGAGATCGTGGGCAAAGGCCGCATTCAGTCTTTTGCGGTCCTCCATCGTCCTCCACATCTGCAGATTGTTTTCCTGAAGAGCCAGCCTCATTTTTTCAAAGGCGCTGCAAAGCTGTCCCATCTCATCCTTCCGCTTGTATACGATCTGAAAGTCCAGATTGTTTTTTCCGATCTTTTCCGCCCCATCCATCAACAGCCCCAGCGGCTCCTTCAGATACCTGCGGTAAAACAGCATTCCCGGCAAAAACAGGCAGATAAAAGCCCAGGGGATCCCGAGAACCACCTGCCCGACATCCGCTATTTTATACAGAAGCTTATAAATACCTCTGTTCCATTCATACATTTCCTCTACCCTCATAAACATGATCAGCTCCCCGGACTCCGAATACATCGGTTCATTCTGTAGGGTTCTGTTCTCCTTGGCATAGTTCTGCCGCAGATATTCCTGTATCGCATTGGCCGACAGCCCCAGCGCCGCAAAGCCCGCCACCATCGCAAACACCATTACAAAAATGTACGGAATAAATTTCCAGCTCAGAGAATTTCTGTTTATCCGTTTTATTTTTTCCATTTATATCCCACTCCCCAGACAGTCTCAATACAGTTTTCGGCTCCCGCCGCCTGCAGCTTCACCCGTATTCTTCGAATATGCTCCGCCACCACCGAGCTTTCTCCCTCGCTGTCATAGCCCCAGATCAGCTCATAGATCCGTTCCTTGCCAAACACCTGTCCCGCATGCAGAGAAAGCAGCTCAACAATATCAAACTCCTTCTTTGCAAGAGGCAGAGCCTCCCCCTGAAAATATGCGCTCCGCTCAGAATAATCAATCATAATCTGATCGCTGAATTTCACTGTCGCAGCTCCCCGCTGGCGCTTTTCCCGCCGCAGATGCGCCTCCACCCGGGCTCCCAGCTCGTCAATGGAAAAGGGCTTTACGATATAGTCGTCGCCTCCGATGCCGAACCCCCGGATCTTATCGCTCTCCTCGATCCGCGCCGTCAAAAACAGAATTGGGCAGTTCACAAAGTACCGGATCAGCCTGCAGACTTCCAGCCCGTCCATTCCCGGCATATTAATGTCCAGCAGAATCAGATCTGGCTGGCGTTCTGCCTTGAGCACCGCCTCCTCTCCGCTGAACGCGGTCATTACCTCATACCCATTGTACACAAAATAGTCCCGAAGCATTTCCACAATGTCTGTCTCATCATCCACAATTAAAATCGTATCCTGCATATACTCCGTTTCCTCCTGATTTCTGTTCTCTTAAAACTTTTATGCCTGCTTCGCAGGCACTGCCAATAATATCCGGCCTTCTGAATTATACCCGGCAATTATCAACTTTTTTTCAACTGGGATCCTCCGTATACAAAAAGACGGGAAACTGCCGTCATACTCGCACAGCTTCCCATCTTTTTATACCCTCAGTCGTTTCTTATTCCGAAATGTAACATCTCACATCCCGAACACTTTTATTCCCGAAACGTAATTTCACCGGTTTTTTCATCCATGCTTTCCACAATAGCCAGAGACTCCAGATGAATTCCTTTGGAACGGATGATATCGCCGCCCACCTGGAAGCCCTTCTCGATGGCGATGCCAGCTCCCACCAGCTCTGCCCCGGAAGCATCCACCAACTCGCAAAGACCTTCCAGTGCCTTGCCGTTTGCAAGGAAATCATCAATCAAAAGCACCTTATCTCCTTTCCTGAGAAATTCCTTGGAAACAATGATATCGTATACCCGGCCATGGGTGAAGGACTCTACCTTTGATTTGTAAACATCCCCCGCAATGTTCTTTGTCTGTGTTTTTTTTGCAAAAACCACCGGAACGTGAAATTCCTCTGCGACTACGCAGGCGATCCCAATACCTGACGCTTCAATCGTCAGAATCTTATTGATCTCTTCCCCTGCAAAACGCTTCTTGAATTCCTTACCCATCTCACGAAACAAAGCTATATCCATCTGGTGGTTCAGAAAACTGTCCACCTTCAGCACATTTCCCTCTTTCACCTTTCCGTCTTTGCGGATTCTGTCCTTCAACAACTGCATACCGTACCTCCATCCCGAATCATAATCTCTTGTCTGTTCGTTTATTGTACTTTTATATACAGTGAAATGCAAGTATTTTCCTGTTACTTTTTTCATTGACACTGCCCGAACAGCTTGCTAAAATATAAGTACATATCTGGGAACAACTCAAACCATTCGGTTGCCAATTCCCCATATGGAGACAAACAAATATGGCGGAAGGCAGAAAAATGGCAGAGCTTCCCACAAAAACGCCATTTCTTCTTTCGCCCTTATGAAAGGAGAAATGCTTATGCAAAGAAAAAAACTGGAGCTGACCGTCATACCGCAAAAGACCTACTACGGAAGCAACACGGACAAACACGGCGCCCGGCTCGATGTATATTTGGAGGAGGCCGACGACACTTGGCCCGGAGGCGCTACTGTATACGATATTGAACCGGATCAAAATGACAAGCTACAAAACAAAAAGGCGCTGCCAAAGCGTACCCGGTTCTATCACGCAAAGATCGACGCTGCCAGTCTCAAATCCGGCGAAGACTACCGCTGTCTGAAGAATGTTATTGTGCTTATGATTATGCCCTATGATCCCTTCACCCTGAACCGTATGGTATACACCATCCAAAACGGCTGTGTAGAGGCCCCCGAAATGCCCTATGACGACGGCGCACGCACACTGTACTTATATACCAGGGGAACAGAGGGCAACCCGCCCGGAAAGCTTCAGCAGCTACTCCACTATATGGAGCACACGACGGAAGAAAATGCACAAAACGACTCCCTGCGCGGGATTCAGAAAATGGTGGAGGAGATTAAGCATGATGGGGAGGTGTCATTGGAATATATGAAAATTTTTGAACGGGAAAAAATGCTGATCGACGAAGGATTTGAACGCGGGCAGGCCCAGGAACGGGCAAATACAGAACGCGAAAAGCAAAGAGCCGATGCCGCCGAAACGAAAGCTGCCGCCGCCGAGCAGGAAATCCTGCGTCTGAAACAGGAGCTGCAAAAGCTGCGGATACAAACAGAGCCTTCAAAATGATGATAAAACAAAAGTGTGCTTCTCTGCCTGCTCTGCAAATCAAACAGAACAGGCAGCATGCTTTCTAACTACGAAATTTCCAGCACATCCTTCGCCTGTACCAGGCGCTCTTCAAACTGACAGTAAAAATCCCGGCCTCCATCGTAGGACCTGATATAAAACAGCTTTAGTAGGAACATATTCGCATTTTTGACAACGGTATCATCCTCCTGAGCCAAACGCTCCTGCACATCCTCAAGAAAATAATGCCAGTCCTTCACAAACGTTTCATAGCTGGCCAGCTTCGGCGTGTCAATCCACTTTTCAACCTTCACCTTTGTCTTGCTTGGCATCGGACATTCATGCACCTGAAGAAAATAGCGGAAGGTCCTGATTTGACCGCCGGACTTTGAATTGCTGCTGTCAGTTTCCTTCGTCTCATAATATCTTCCCAGAGGAAACAGCCTGCACACCCCCGGCCGATAGGGATGAATGCTGCACCGTCCCTCAGCATTCAAAAACGCACAGGTCTCGCTGCCCGTACTCATCTTCAGATTCGGCAAAATGATACCGTCCACCACGTTAAGCTCAATTTTATCCGCCATCAGCTCCTCGAAGGTGATCCCCAGTCCTGTGGTCAGCCGAAAAATGTCCAGTGGGTCAAGAATCACGGAATTTCCCATGCCGCTGCAGCACTCAGAGCATCCCCGGCAGCCTCCGCAGCCTGCCCGCACCATATCATTTCTGCTGTATAATCTGCCGTCTGAAATTTCTTCCAGGCTTACCTTCCGTTTCATCGCATTCCTCCGCTTTCGTCATTTGCCATCCCATCATACGTTTTTTCCAAACGGAACAGCAAAACAATTTTACCACGATACTAATACAAATAACAGATTTTTCGCAGGGAATTCTCATTTGTTTCCATTCATTTTCTCTTATGGCCAAATACCATGCGCCATTATTCACGCTAGCTTCATATTGCTATACGCTGCTATCTGCGCCGAGTTTGCATTGTGATGCGCCGCTATTTACGCCGGATTTACATGCACCATAATGTGTTTCACCTGGTCAAACTCCTTCTCGATCTCGTCATGTACATGCTCCGCAATTCCGTGGGCCTCCTGGAGCGTCATGCTTCCGTCCGCACAAATATCGACATCTACATAAATCCTGCTGCCAAAGGTCCTGGTCCGCAGAAGATCAATCCCCTGCACTCCCTGCTGCACCAGAACAAATTCCTTCAGTTTCTTTTCAAGCTCCGGATCGCACGCGTGATCTACCATCTTGTCAATCGCATCCTTGAATATATCGTATGCGGCCTTCAAAATAAACAGGCAGATAACCACACTGGCCACCGGATCCATGACCGGAAATCCAAGCCGTGCCCCCAGAATACCGACAAAAGCGCCGATCGAGGAAAGTGAATCCGAGCGGTGGTGCCACGCATCCGCCATCAAAGCAGAGGACTTGATTTTCTTTGCATAAAAGCGGGTGTACCAGTACATCCACTCTTTCACCGCAACAGAAATCACTGCGGCTGCCAGCGCCAGTATGCCCGGAACGGCCAGCTCCTCATAATTGCCGGAAACAATTTTTTCAATGCCCGAGGCCCCGATTTTAAAGCCCGTAAGCGCCAATACGACTGCCAGCAAAATCGCCGCGACGCATTCCATCCGCTCATGACCGTAGGGATGCTCCCGGTCTGCCGCCTTGCCGGACATCCGAATTCCCACCATGACAATGATTGTGCTGAATACATCAGACGCTGAATGAATCGCATCAGAGACCATTGCACCGGAGGACGCCAGAATCCCGGCTGCCAGTTTTCCGACGGAGAGCAGCAGATTGACAAAAATGCTGACTCTCGATACCCGCATGGCAGTCTGCTCCATGGAATTAATTTGCTGTTCCTTCATTTTCAGTTTTCCCATAAAATGCTCCTTACTAATTTATGATTATTAACAACTTTCCGTTCCGCCTTATACGTCCGCTTGCGCCCGTATCGCCCCTCGGCTTCTTCGCTTTCTTCTGCCTGAGCCGTGCCAACCTCGAAAAAAGGAGCACCCGCGGAACGGTTTCTTTACTGTCCCGCGGATGCTCCATAATGTCATCCACTGTCTGAATAGACCCGGCACCATGACTCTGTCATCGCCTGTTCAGTT